>QNAJ01000008.1 GCA_003641465.1 Verrucomicrobiota bacterium
AGGTGACACCGACCGACTTTGCCGATGTCGAGCCCGAAATCGTAGCTCCCGGCGTGGAAGTGGAGCTGGAGTTCGAGGACGGGGACCGGAGAACGGTCGCGGTGCTTGGAGTCTGGGACCATGATGAAAAGCTCGGGATTATTTCCTGCGAAGCGCCCTTGGCCCAAGCACTGCTGGGACACCGACCCGGCGAGATGATTGAGCTACCAAGAGGAATGGAGCGAAAAAGCTTGAAGATACTGGCTGTCCGCAGGATAAGCGCACGCGTACGCGATTGGATACGGGGAGAAGAGGGGTATGGCGCAAAGACGGAATGAGGCGATCAGGAGCCTGATCAAGCAGTTCACGGGTCGGCAGGCGCACCCCGCGATCCAATTCATCAAGTATGGCATCGGCGGGGCCATTGCCACTCTCGTGGATGTTCTGGTCTTTTATCTGTGTGCCTGGATGATCTTTCCGGCTCTCCGAGATGACGATTTTGCCGTGAAGCTTCTCTCGCTGCCCGTGCGTGCGGTCAGTGAGTCTTTAAGGTCACGCAATTTTGTGATCGACAGCATCATCGCATTCATTTTTTCTAATCTGACTGCTTACCTGATAAATATCGTCTGGGTGTTTACACCGGGAAGGCACCGTCGCCACGTGGAGATTGCGCTGTTTTATGCTGTTTCGGTCACCAGCATTGCGATTGGCACGGGGGTCGGGTGGATGCTGATCACTATGCTTGGCACGTCCACCACATTCTCCTACATAGCAAAAATGGTGGCCGCGGTTATGATCAACTACGTGTGCCGGAAGTATGTAGTCTTTCAGGGGTAACGGTTTTGCCCGAGCTTGGTGGCGAGCCAGTCCAATAAGCGGCGGGCACACGAAGGCTTGTCCAGTATTCCCCAGTCTTCGCGGTGTAGTTCACCATTTTCGTGCCAGATGAATCTATATCCGGCTGACTCTGCTTCCATTGCTGCGGCGGTGTTCACCACCATCGCATCGAGGTGCTTTGCTCGGATCTTTTTTTCTGCGGATGGATCCTCCAGAGAGTCCTGCAGTGCGAAGCCAACGGCGAGAGTTCCCGGTTGCCGCTTGGTCGAGAGTGTCGCCGATATGTCATTAGTCGGATGCAGCCTGACTGTGAGCCCGGGCGTCCGGGGTTGCTTCTGCGGTAAAGCTTGCGCGGGCGCGAAATCCGCGACGGCGGCGGCAAATATGTAGGCATTCGCTTGGGGGGCATGCGTACGTGCGGCCTTCAGCATTTCAGCAGCCGTTGTGACCTGCACGAGGGCTATCCGCGGATGCCGGGGAAGATTATCGGGACACACCGGACCGGTGATGAATATCACCCGGGCTCCCCGAATGGCCGCTTCCAAGGCCAGCCACTTTCCCGTCAGGCCGGAGCTCGCGTTGGAGATGAAGCGTACCGGGTCGAGATATTCGCGTGTGGGGCCGGAGCATATGAGAATTGTGGAACCCGAAAGGCTGGTCTGTTTTTTCAGGCAACTGTCGATACAGGCAATGATTTCCTCGGGCTCCGCCATGCGACCGATTCCTTCCCCGCCGCAGGCCAGATGCCCAGAGCTGGGTCCGAGCCTCAGCCAGCCCAGATTTTCAAGTCGCAGGACGTTTTCCTGAACTGTAGGGCTGGACCACATCGCGGAGTTCATCGCGGGACAGAATACGCGAATGCAATGGCTGGGGAGAGCCAGAGCCGCGGCAGAGACGAGATCGCCTGCATGTCCTCGGGCGATACGGGCAATAGCATCTGCTGTGGCCGGCGCGAGCAGAAAAATGTCGGCTTCGCCTGCGGGGTCAATATGTGGGAGGGCGGGTTGATCAGCACTGTCAGGGTGCCGGGGGAACAGCGAGACAGAAACGGGGGCCCCGGTGAGGGCCCGGAAAGTGAGAGGGGCAATGAATTCACAGGCGTTCCGACTCATGATCACCCTGACGCGGCTCTGCCCCTGCTGTACAAGCCGACTGACCACCTCTGCCACCTTGTATGCGGCGATGCCGCCACAAACTGCACACAGAACCAGTGGCTGATGTCCCTTCTTCTTGTCTGATGCCTGGTTATTCATCCCCGGCCGATCGCGTCGCGATAGAATGATGCCGTCGATTGTACCGGGATGCAAGGTTCTGTGGAGATGAGGAAGTACAGCTCTGAGAATACAATGGTGCAGTTAGCGCCTTGCCTTCCTGAAGGAGGTCTAATACACTCTGGGTCCAGGCAGGAGGTATGGGTCTAACAAGGAGGTGAGGAGTGAACGGTCTGGCTCAGGCGTCAGCTGTCGTCGGCGCGGTGTTGGTGTTGCTGGCGATCGTCGGGCGTTTTTTGAGAGAGCCAACGATCACCATACTGCCGGGACAGGCACACGCAGCGTCATCGCTCGTGCTGGTGGCGATAGCGGTATTCCTGTTCGGCATCCTGGTAAGCCTGCTGGCTGAGCGCAAGTAGGCAGGTCAGGGTACGGGGCGTGTAGGGGAAGGTAGGGATCGGGAAGAGCTTCGGGGCCGAACCCCGGGTGTGGGGGTGTGGCTCGCTATGCCAGGAAAAGAAAAGGAGCTGGCCAGTAAGATTGATGTCGCTTATGTCGCTGAGCTGGCGCGTTTGGAACTGACGCCGGACGAGAAGAAGACATTTCAGCGGCAACTGGACGAAGTGGTCAGATACGTGCGGGTTCTGGAAGAGGCACCGGTCGAGGGGCTTTCGCCTTCTCCATACCCGGGCGACTTGAGTAATGTCTTTCGCGAAGACGCGGTTGGAACAACGGATATACAGGAGGCGGTGGCCGCCAACGCGCCGCGCTGGCAGAATTCTCTCTTCATTGTCCCGCCGATAATGGATCAGAGCTGAATGTGATCCCAGTCCGTAATGGCATTACCGGAGATACCAGCTTCACTGCGTGATCTGCGGAATCTCCTGCTGCGGGGAGAGATCGCGTGCCGCGACGTAGCAGCCGCATTTCTTCAGAGGATAGAGAAGCACAATGCTTGTCTGAACGCGTTTGTCCATCTTGATGCTGAGAAGGTGATGGCCCAGGCGGAGCGGGCAGACGAACGCCTCGCTTCCGGCGGCAGAGAGCCGCTCCTCGGAATACCGCTGGCCATAAAAGACAATCTGAATGTTCGCGGAGACCCGTGTACCTGCGCCTCGCGGATTCTCACCGGCTATGTTGCCCCCTATGATGCCACGGCGGTTGCCCGGTTGCGAAAAGCGGGAGCCGTATTTCTGGGACGTACCAACATGGACGAGTTTGCGATGGGCTCGAGCAATGAAAACTCGGCCTTCGGCCCGGTGCGCAACCCCTGGAACACTGATTACGTGCCCGGCGGATCCAGTGGGGGGGCAGCAGCTGCGGTGGCGGCCGGACTGGCGCCGGCAGCGCTGGCGAGTGACACCGGCGGCTCGATTCGTCAGCCGGCGGCCTTCTGTGGATGTGTAGGGTTGAAACCGACCTATGGGAGGGTTTCGCGTTACGGGCTGACCGCCTACGCCTCATCGATGGATCAGGTGGGTGTGCTGGCACAGTCTGTGGCGGATGCCGCGCTTCTTCTGGAGGTGATAGCTGGCCATGATGTGATGGACGGTACCTCCCTGAGAGAGGAAGTGCCGCCTTATTCGGAGCGACTGGAGGGAGACCTGAACGGCGTCCGCATCGGATTGCCTCGGGAGTATTACGGCGAGGGCCTGGATAAGGAAGTCCGCGAGTCCGTCCAAGGGGTTGCCGGTCTGCTGGCCCGGGAAGGCGCCGAGGTCGTGGAAGTTGATTTGCCCAGTACGCGGTATGCGGTCGCCGCCTACTACATCATTGCGACAGCGGAGGCGTCGGCAAATCTGGCGCGGTATGACGGTGTCCGGTACGGGATGCGGGTCGAGGGAGCCGATCCGATTGAGATGTATGGGAGAACCCGTGCGAAGGGATTCGGTCCCGAGGTAAAGAGACGGATCATCCTGGGGACCTACGCTCTGAGCAGTGGATACTACGATGCGTACTACCTGAGGGCTACAAAGGTGCGGACGCTGATCCGCAAGGATTTCGAGGAAGCTTTCCAGCGTTGCGAAGTTCTGCTGACACCGGTATCTCCGGTGAAGCCTTTTCGTTTGGGTGAGAAGATAGAGGATCCGTTGCAGTTATATCTTTGTGATATCTACTCGGTAACGGCGAATCTGGCTGGCATCTGCGGCATTGCGGTGCCTTGCGGCCTGAGCCGGGAGGGATTGCCGCTGGGGGCTCAATTCCTGGGACCGGCGCTGGGAGAAGAGCGCATTCTGCAGATAGCGCATATTTACGAAGCTCTGCGGGGCCCCTTCGGTAGTCCGCCGGGATTCTGAAGTGATACAGGCAACGGGATGCAGGGATACGACGTCAGTATAGGGTTGGAGACGCACGTTCAGCTGAAGACGCGTTCAAAACTATTCTGCTCATGTCCCACGCGCTTCGGCGAGGAGCCGAATACCAACGTGTGCCCGGTGTGTCTGGGCTATCCCGGGACCTTGCCGGTGGTCAATTATCAGGCTGTGCGTCTGACCGTCGTAACGGGGCTGATGCTGGGCTGCCGTGTTAATCTGCACAGCAAGTTCGACCGGAAGAATTATTTCTATCCCGATATGCCGAAGAATTACCAGATTTCCCAGTATGACCAGCCGATATGCACCGGCGGCAGTGTTGAGATTGAGGTGGAAGGGAAAGTCAAGCGCATACGCCTGCGGAGGATTCACCTCGAAGAGGATGTCGGTAAGAGCTTTCATTTCGGACGAAGCAGCGGCGTGGATTTCAATCGTGCGGGGATTCCACTGATGGAAATCGTTACCGAGCCTGACATATCTTCAGCAGACGAGGCTCACGCGTATCTGGTAGCATTAAAGGCCATCCTGGAATACGGCGAGGTGAGCGACTGCAATCTCGAAGAAGGTAATGTGCGGTGTGATGTCAACTGCAGCGTGCGGAAGCGCGATGGATCCCGGGAACTGGGTACCAAGACCGAAATAAAGAATTTGAATACCTTCAGGGGCGTCTACCGGGCGTTGAAGTACGAGATTGCCAGACAGATCCGGGTCCTCGAACGAGGCGGCACGATCCAACAGCAGACACTCAGGTGGGACGACGAGAAAGGCGTCACGGTTGCCCTGCGATCTAAGGAGTACGCACACGATTACCGCTATTTCCCGGATCCGGATATCCCGCCGGTAGTTCTACGGCCGGAGGAGGTGGAGGCGTGGCGGGAGTCGCTTCCGGAGCTGCCTTCCCGTCGGAAGCGCCGTTTTCAGGAGCAATACGGTCTGCCGGAGTACGATGCCGGCGTTCTGGTAGCAGAACGCGAGGTGGCCGACTTCTTTGAGCGGACGGTGGCGGAGGGTGCCCCACCAAAGGCGGCATCCAATTGGGTAATGACCGAAGTGTTACGGGTAATCGGCGAGAGCGGGAAGAGAGTTTCTGATCTTCGCTTGAGGCCAGAAGCTCTCGCGCGGCTTATCAGTCTGGTGGAACGCGGGATGGTGAATATGCCGACGGCGAAAGAGGTCTTCGGCGTGATGCTGGAAACCGGGGGCGACCCGGAGCGGATTGTTCGGGAGAGGGGATTGGCACAGGTGAGCGACGAGGGTGAATTGATGGAGGTAGTCGGGCGGGTGCTGGCAGCTAACCAGAAGGTGGTAGCTGATTACCGGGCAGGAAAGAAAGCGGCGTTGCAGTTCCTCATCGGGCAAGTCATGCGTGAGACCCGCGGGAAGGCTAATCCGAAAGCCGCGGCCCGTATCCTGCGCGAGCAATTAGAGGGGTAGTGGGGTGCTGTCCGGGGGATGCTCCTGCAGGCGTGGTTCGTTGACAGTCAGTTGCCGGCTGTGTAATTATCGTTGTGTTTGGGATAGCGGCGATTCCGGATGGTGGGGTTCGGAGGCCTGCCTTGGCGGTCAACGACGAGTACGTAGTGGAGATACTGGAGGGGGTGGGCCTGATCACGGCGCGCGAAGGAAAGACGGCGCTGGAACAGGCCCGGCGGGAGGATCGCGATATTATTGACGTACTCGCCGAACGCGGGCACTCGAAGCAGGATATCCTCAAGGCGCTGGCTAATCAGTTCGGTATGGAGACCATATCCCTGCGGGACCTGGATATTCCGCAAGAGGTTCTTGACCAAGTACCGGGAGAAGTAGCTCGACGGTACAAGATCATTCCGGTTTACAAGACCGATAATACGCTTACGGTCGCCATCAGCGATCCCTTTGACGTCGAGACGTTGGACAGTCTGCGATACATATTGAAATGCAATGTAGAAGGCGTAGTCGCACCGGCGGAGGAGATAGAGGTTGCGTTAAACCAGTACTACGCCCGTCCACCCGATTCCATGGAGGCGGTTCTGGAGGAAATTACCGAGGGCACCGTGACCATGCCGACCAGCGGGATGGAGGAACTGCAGGAGGGGGAAGCAACCGAGGCAGACGCTCCGATTATCAAGCTGGTGAGTCTGATCATCCTGGAGGCCTTTCGGAGTCGTGCGTCGGACATCCATCTGGAACCGCTATCGCGCCAGTTCCGGGTTCGCTACCGCATAGACGGTGTTCTTCACGAGGTAGAAAGTCCTCCCAAGCGCCTGCAGTCGGCCATTATCAGCCGGATCAAGATAATGGCCAACATGAGTATCGCAGAGAAGCGCCTGCCGCAGGACGGTCGTATCCAGGTAAACGTAATGGGGCGGGATCTTGACCTGAGGGTTTCTTCGATTCCGACCAATCACGGCGAGAGCATTGTCATGCGTATCCTGGATAAGCAGAGTATGCTTCTGGGGCTGCCTCAGTTGGGATTTTTTTCCGATGACCAGCAGAAGTTCGAACGCATAATCAGTGTACCCGATGGTATAATTTTGGTGACCGGTCCTACGGGGTCAGGAAAGACGACCACTCTTTATGCCTGCCTGAATTATATTAACACGCCGGAGCGTAAGATCATCACGGTGGAAGATCCGGTCGAGTATCAGATTTCGGGAATCAATCAAGTGCAGGTGAAGCCGGAGATAGGATTGTCATTCGCAGCCGCTCTGCGGTCGATACTGCGGCAGGCGCCGAACGTGATAATGATCGGCGAGATACGCGATCTGGAAACGGCAGAGATAGCTATCAACGCATCTTTGACCGGTCACCTGGTTTTCAGCACTTTGCACACCAATGACGCACCGAGTGCGATCACCCGCTTGATTGATATCGGAGTCAAGCCATTCCTGGTGGCCTCCTCCGTTCGCGCCATCATGGCCCAGAGGCTGGTGCGGAAGATATGCGACAATTGCAAGGAGGAATATCAGCCGACGGAGGCGGAGCTACGTCTGCTGGGGCCTGCGTCTGAAGAAGTGTCGCGGGCTACCTTGTACAAGGGACGGGGATGCAAGGCGTGCAATCTCACCGGCTACCGCGGGAGAATGGGTATATTCGAGATATTCACGGTTGACGATCAGGTCCGTGAGATGATCTACCGGCGGGTCTCAGCAGGGGAACTGAGGGTCCGTGCTCGGGAGCTGGGGATGCGTACGCTTCGCGAGGATGGTTTGAGAAAGGCTATTGCCGGACTGACGACTATTGAGGAAGTCCTGCGCGTTACCATGGGAGGCGGCGAAGAATGAGCCCGGTGAAGTCGTCGGATGTTGGTATAAACGATCTGCTGAATCTGGCGGTCGAGAAGGAGGCCTCCGACGTCCACATTGCTGTGGGCGCGCCTCCGATACTCAGGATCCACGGCAGATTGATCCCGCTGGATTGCGAGCCTCTCAAGCCGGAAGACACTGAGCGGCTGATGAAGAGTATCGCTTCATCAGAACATCAGCAAGCTGTACGCGAGCGGGGCGGCGTGGATTTCGGCTTCGGCTTCGGAGACAAGGCGCGGTTTCGCGTCAGCGTGTTCCGGCAGAAGGGCTACATAGGGGTGGTGATGCGCCAGATCCCCAAGCGACTGATGACTTTGGAGGAGATTGGATTACCGCCACAGGTGAAAGAGTTGCTTTTTAAGCCGCGCGGGATTGTTCTGGTGACCGGTCCGACCGGTTCCGGTAAGACGACTACGCTGGCGAGCATGATAAATGTGATAAACGAGGAACGCAGTTGTCATATCATAACGATTGAGGACCCTATTGAATACTATCACGCACACAAGAAAAGCATCATTACCCAGAGGGAGATCGGGGTGGATGTTCCCACTTTCAGCGAGGCCGTGATCCGCGGTTTACGCCAGGACCCTGACGTCATACTGATCGGTGAGATGCGTGACCTGGAAACAATGGCGGCGGCGCTGACGGCGGCTGAGACGGGGCATCTGGTGTTTGCCACACTGCACACCACCGGAGCGACCAATACCGTAGACAGAAT
Organism: Verrucomicrobiota bacterium; assembly: GCA_003641465.1. Lineage (GTDB taxonomy): Bacteria > Verrucomicrobiota > Kiritimatiellia > B70-G9 > B70-G9 > B70-G9. Next base: position 8,342 of record QNAJ01000008.1, read on the forward strand.
TGTGGACGCCTTTCCGGTAGATCAGCAGGAGCAGATCAGAATACAGCTGGCCAATAATATCATGGCAGTAATATCTCAGCTGCTCCTGATCCGCAAGGATCGCCCCGGCAGAATCGCGGCTTTCGAGATAATGGTGGCGACGCCGTCCATCCGTGCCATGATCCGCGATAAGAAAACCTACCGCATCACTTCGGACATCCAGACGGGGGCCCGGTGGGGAATGGTGACGTTGGATGCGCATCTTATGGCTTTGTATGAGAAGGGATACATATCCTACGAAGACCTCATAACCAAGTCCCAGGATCCCGATTCCATCGTCGAAAAGCTGCAGGCTCAGAAGGGGAAGAGGCGCTGACTATGGCGGACCGGGAAATCAGAGACCCTTTGCTGCAATATCTGCTTGAGGAAGGCCGGGTGACGCCGGACCAGGCAGCTGAGGTGGTCGAGGAACAGGGACGTACCGGCCGGCCGGCACGGGAGATACTGATAGATATGGGACTGATCACGGAGGATGAGTTGCTGGAAGCAATCGCCGAGATGCTGGGAACCCGCACCGTTAATCTGGCAGCCCTGGATATCCCTCAGAAAGTCCTGAAGACCGTCCCGGCCAGCGTGGCCCGGATGTACAATGTTGTACCTGTGGAGGCTGATGCGCAATCGGTGGTTCTGGCGACATTTGATCTGCTGAGTCCCGAAATAGTTGATGAAATTGCCTTTGTTCTCACCCGGGATGTGTCCTTCGTGGTGGCCAGAGAGGAAGATATCAAGGCCTATGTGCAGCGCTTTTACAGCGACGACAGCGAGTCGGTGGTTGACATGCTGCAGGAATTGGAGACCGAGCTTGAGGAAACCGAAGGCATGGTCGAGGTAGGCGTTTCGGAGGGCGATGCAGCCGAATTGGAGAGGGCCGCCAACCTGACGCCGGTAGTCCGGTTCGTGAATCTGGTTCTGTACCAGGCGGTCCGGGACAGAGCCTCGGATATACACTTCGAGCCTTTCGAAAACGAGTTTAAAATCCGTTACCGGGTTGATGGTGCACTCTACGAAATGACTCCTCCCCCGAAGCATTTGGCGTTACCGGTGACTTCCCGTCTGAAGGTTATCGCGGGGTTGAACATAGCTGAGAGGAGACTTCCGCAGGATGGCCGAATTCAGTTGATGATTGGAGGCCGCCCGATAGATTTCCGCGTCTCGACGCTGCCTACTCAGTTCGGGGAGAGTGTGGTTTTGAGGGTTCTGGACCGCAGCGTGGTAGAGCTGGAACTGGAGAACCTGGGTATGGCGGAGGACGTGTACCAGGCCTTCAGCGATGATATCCGTAAGCCCAATGGAATCATTATCGTTACCGGGCCTACAGGTTCGGGTAAGACCACCACCTTGTATTCGGCATTGCGGCGGCTGAATACCGTCCACGTGAAACTTCTGACCGCAGAAGAGCCGGTCGAATATGATATTGAGGGTATCATTCAGGTACCGGTCAACGATGCTATAGGGTTGAGTTTTGCACGCGTGCTGCGCGCCTTCCTGCGCCAAGACCCCGACATAATCATGGTGGGAGAAATCCGCGATCTGGAAACGGCGGAGATCGCAATCCAGGCTTCGCTCACCGGCCACTTGGTCTTCAGTACGTTACATACCAATGACGCTCCAGGCGCCGTGACCCGTTTGATTGACATGGGCGTCGAGCCGTTTCCCATTGCTTCCACGCTGGAGTCAGTGTTGAGCCAGCGGCTGGTGAGAACCATATGCCAGAAGTGCCGGGAACCCTACCGGCCGGATCCGCCGCTTCTGGAGCAGTTGGGTCTCAGTCCGGAGATGATCGGAGATCGCCAGCTGTATCATGGAGTGGGTTGCCCGGTATGTCACCAGACGGGATATAAGGGCAGGAGAGGTATCTTCGAATATCTCAGAATCAGCGAACCGATTCGGGAACTGGTCAATGAGCGAAAACCGACGGTCCTGATCCGCCAGCGGGCAATTGAGCTTGGAATGAGAACCCTTCGGGATGACGGTATCCGTTGCGTGCTGGAGGGTACGACAACGGTGGAGGAGGTGCTGAAGTATACCTGAGGCGGAGTCTCTGGTAACCGACTGCGACGGGAGGTAGGTGGATGGCAAAGTTCAGGTTTACAGCGCTGGACGCCAAAGGGCGGGAACAGAAGGGAATAATAGAAGCTCCCGAGGAGACTTCCGCGCTGACCTTGATCCGGGAACGGGGTCTCTTCCCAGTGGAAGTTTCGCTGATCGAGGAAGCGGTTCGACGGCGAGCGGTACCCGCATTTCTGAAGATGGAGATACGGATGCCGGCCCTGTTCAGTCGGGTAAGCGCACGGCAATTGACTCTGCTGACACGCCAGCTTTCGACCCTTGTGGGTGCAGGACTACCGTTGTTGCGGGCGATCAACGTGCTCATCAGGCAGGAGCGGAATCCGCGGCTGAGATCCGCTCTGGAACAGATCGCTGATGCGATCCAGTCCGGAAGCACACTGGCGGAGGCGCTGGCACAACATCCGCGCATATTCAGCCGGCTGTATGTGAACATGGTGAGGGCAGGGGAAGTCGGCGGAGTACTTGATCAGGTGCTGGACAGGCTCGCTGAATACCTGGAGAAGTCACAGCGGATACGCTCCAAGGTGATCAGTGCGATGATTTATCCGGTTGTGGTACTGGTAATGGCCAGCGGAATCCTGACCTTCCTTATGGTGGTTATTATTCCGAAGTTCGAGGAGATATTCGCCGACCTCCTGGAGGGAGCAGAGATGCCGCCGCTGACCCGGTTTGTTCTGAATACCAGCAAAGCATTCGCCAGTAACATGGCATGGGTGGTCGGGGTGGTGGTCGCCGTAGTCATTTTGATGCGATTGCTGCGGATGACGCAACGGGGGCGGCATATGGTGGATATGTTCCGGCTGCACATACCTTTGTTCGGTCAACTGGCGCGGAAGACTGCGATTGCACGATTTTCGCGCACACTGGGGACGTTGATGTCGGCGGGCGTGCCCGTGCTGCAGGCGCTTAATATTGTCAGGGATACCGCGGGAAATGAGGTGATCGCCCGTGCTATCGGGGCGGTCCACGACAGTGTCAAGGAAGGTGAAAGTATGGCCGCGCCAATGGAGTCTGCAGCGGTATTCCCCCCGATGGTAGTAAGTATGGTTGAGGTGGGGGATGAGACCGGACGGTTGCCTGAAATGCTGATGAAAATAGCGGAACGTTATGATGAGGAAGTTGATACCACTGTTGCGGGACTTACCTCGATCATCGAGCCGGTGCTGATTATTTTCATGGCGGTGGTGGTGGGTACGATAGTGATTGCACTGTTCCTGCCCCTGATATCCATTATTGGAAAACTGAGCGCATGAGCGGGCGGGAATCGGATTGCAAAGAAAAGGCGTGGGCGCGGGCCGCAGGGCGCAGGATATCCTCCTGTGAGGTGGGGCTGCTGATCAGCCTCGTTCTTCTGGTGGGATCATCAGTGGTTCCCGGGATGGTTGCATGCCGCCGCGCTCGCGTGCGGAAGAATGCTTACGAAGGACTGATGAATGTTGTAACAGCCTGCCGGATGCTTTATCACGAATACAGCGGGTGGCCGGATCCGCTTAGGGCCCCCGATTACGACATGGAGTTCGGCGCGCGGGTCCCTACGCGGAAGCTGATAAATGTTCTCAGCGCTAATGACGGGCCGGGTAATTGGGCCCACAGTGTCAATCCGGCGCGTATTGTTTTCCTCAAGGACATGGATTATTTTCGGTATGGCCGTGGCGGTATAGATCAGACAGGAGATCTGCTGGATCCCTGGGGCACGCCTGTCCGTGTAGTACTGGACAGCAACGATGACGGTTTCTGCAGGGCCGAAACGGGCGAAATAGAGCCCGTAGCGGACGAAAAAGCGATCGCCTGGTCAGCGGGACCGGACCGCAGCTTCGGCACGGATGACGACGTCCACTCGTGGAGGCAACTGCCCCCGCGGCACTGAGCGACCAGCAATGTGGATCGTGTTGGAGAAGTGGCAGGAGGTAAGTCACACGTGGTGTGTGAAGTGATGCGTGGTAATCTGGCATGGGCCGCTGTGGCGTGGCTGGCTGTTGCCGCCGGAACTGTCAGAGCGAGCGGTCCCGTATTCCTTCAGTTGAATGGGGACCGGATGACCATCCATGCCGAGCACGCGTATCTGCGTGATGTCCTCAAAGAATTCACCCGGTTCGGAGTGCATGTGGAACTGGATCCGGAATTGAGTTTCCGCGTGGATGCGGATTTCAAGGATGTGAGGGTAGAAGAAGCACTGGACCAGATTCTGGCTACCAACAGTTACGCACTCGTCTGGGATGTCATGAAAGGCCCCTTGGGAGAGATTCCCCGTCTGATACAGATGAAGGTCTACCGCCAGGGCAGGCAGGCAGCCGTGGTCCCCTTACGGGAAACGGAAGTGCTCGAAGTCGTGCGCCCAGAAAGTGGTGCGCCGTATGTGCGTGACGAGATTCTCATCGGGCTGCGTCCGGGGACGACGATCAGGCAGTTTGAGTCGCTCCTGAAGCGAATCGGCGGTACGCCGGTGGATGTCTCCGAACTGGTGGGAGTTTACCGCGTGCGACTGCCACCGGGAAGCGACGTGCCAAGGATAGTGGCGGAACTACGGGAAGAGTCAATAGTGGCAGCGGTGGAGCCCAATTGGGTGGTTTCCCTGCCGGAACCGGAGGCCGCTGCGGACCGGCGTCAGGTGCTTGATGAGATCGGAGGACTGACAGGAAGGATTCCGGAACCTGGCGAGCCCGGCGAATCTGGGGTCCCGGTAGCAGTGGTGGACTCGGGGCTCGGTAGACTGGCCATGCTGAATACAGTGGTAGTCGGGGGCATAAATGTGCTCAATCCGCATTTACCGATTTCGGACCCGGTCGGGCATGGCACGCAAATGGCGCTGCTCGCTTCCGGCATGATCTCTCCGGAAGGCGCTTCAGCCGGTGACGGAGTCGTGCCCGTAATAGCGGTTCAGGCCTTCGATGCTCATGGCAACACATCCAATTTTGCTCTGATCAGAGCCTTCGAGTACGCCCTCCGGCACGGGGCCAGAGTGATCAGCATGAGCTGGGGCACCGCCACGCAGAGCCGTTTCATGAGAGCTGCTGTTGACGAAGCGGTGGCACGAGACGTTATTCTGGTGGCGGCCGCGGGTAATGAACCAACGGGGAAGCCGGTCTATCCGGCGGCATTCCCGGGCGTGATCGGGGTAGCGGCGCTCACGGAGGATGGAAGCGTCTGGAAGAACTCGAATTTTGGGCGATTCGTGGATGTTGCGGCGCCCGGTACGGCTCGACTGCCCGTAGGGTACCATGGTGGGCCTGGTAGATATGCGGGAACATCCGTCAGTTGTGCAGTTGTGGCTCATGTGCTGGCGAGGTATCGGGGCAATAATCCCGCGGCGTCGGCGGCGGAGACTCTTTCGCGTTTTCGGAGATCGCTGACTGACTGTGGGGAGGTGGGATGGGACCCTTTTTTCGGCGCAGGACGGCTGGATAATGCGGCCTTAGCCCGTTTCCTGCGTGCTGACGGGAAGTGAATGTCGGCAGATCATATTTACCGCTCACATTACGGAGAGACCACGCTCAGGAGGCCTTCAAGCCCGGCTTGACTAGGCACACCTCAGCAGTGGCTTCGTAATTTGACCCAGGAGCCTGAATTGATGAGCAAGGGGAAAGGCAGGTACCGGCATCTTTTCGGTCCGGTGCCGTCACGCAGGTTCGGTCTTTCACTGGGAGTGGATCTCATCCCGTTGAAGACCTGCTCCTTCAACTGCATTTTCTGCCAGTTGGGTCCGACGACAAGGCTGACTGTGGACCGTGCTGAGTATGTCCCGGTATCTGAAGTGACGGCCGAGCTCGAACGCTGGAGTAGGGAGGGAGCGAAGTGTGACTATGTCACCCTCTCGGGTTCGGGAGAGCCTACGCTGCATTCAAGATTCGGAGAGGTTCTTGATTTTGCCCGGCAGTTGCGCAAGGCGCGAACGGCGCTGCTGACCAATGGCACTTTACTGGGCTGTGAAGAGGTACGGAAGCAGGCAGTCCGCGCCGATGTTGTGAAGGTTTCACTGAGTGCTTGGGATGATGCCTCTCTTCGGGCAGTCAACCGGCCGGCGCCGGGGATTGGGTGGGATGATCTGGTTTCCGGTATCCGCTCTTTCCGGCGTCACTTTAGCGGCGAGCTGTGGATGGAAGTATTTCTGGTTCCCGGGGTGAATGACGATCCCACCGGAGTTGCCAAAATTGCGGCCGTGGTGGACAGCCTTGAACCGACTAAGGTGCATTTGAACACCGCGGTCAGACCGGCGGCCGATCGGGGCATCGGGAGAATGAGCCTGGATGCCATGTGGGATCTGGCGAGACTTTTCCAGTCGCCGACTGAAGTTATCGGCGAGTATACGGGAGAAGAACCGGTGGGGACGTCTGCTACCCGCGACAGGATACTGGATATGCTGAAACGCCGACCCTGCACCGCAGAGGATCTGGCACGGGTATTCGGGCTCCATCCCAATGAAGTGAGCAAGCACCTGGCGAAACTTTCCTGGCAGCGAAAGATTGCCGCGACCGAAGTCGGCGGGCGGAAGTACTACCGCGCGTCCGGTCACGATGTGAATGGTGGGTCGGCCTGACCTGGATTATTCGTTAAGGCGAATAACTTACTCCTTCGGGGCCGCTATACGAGGTGGGTAACATGTGGCAACGTCGTCACGTGACAATCATCGCGGCTTCGCCGTGACGGAAAGGGGTCAGCCCGCCAGATGAGAAGGACCGAATGCGTGGGGAATCAGATCGAAAAGAGTCGCTTCCTGATAGTTGCCCAAGTTGTCCTCGGCTGCAACAAATACGCGGGTGTGGTCGCTGCCAAACTCGGCTAGCACTTGTCGGCATGCGCCGCATGGCCACGGCAGATGGTGACCGGCGGCA
>QNAJ01000009.1 GCA_003641465.1 Verrucomicrobiota bacterium
CGTGCTGCGTATGGCCCGCCATTTGCATCGGCTGACCGCCGAGCAGTATCTCTGCATGGCGGGCGGCGTGGCATTGAACTGCGTGGCTAACGGCCGCATCCTCAGGGAGGGACCTTACCGGGATATCTGGATCCAACCCGCTGCGGGCGATGCTGGCGGTGCTCTGGGAGCCGCCTATGTAGTCTGGCACCATATCCTGGACCGCGAGCGGCACGCGGATGACCGGACCGACCGCATGAAAGGCGCGTACCTGGGTCCCGCCTTTTCCGATGCGCAGATCGAGGATTACCTGAAAAGCCGAGGGTACCCCTACCACCGCCTGGCCGAGGAAGAGCGGGCCGCAGTGATTGCGGGACTTATTGAGCAGGGCAAGGTGGTCGGTCTGTTCCAGGGACGTATGGAGTTCGGGCCGCGCGCTTTGGGATCCCGCTCGATCCTGGGAGATGCTCGTTCCCCGCAGATGCAATCGGTCATGAACCTGAAGATAAAGTATCGGGAATCATTCCGGCCGTTTGCTCCCACCTGCCTGGTAGAGCGCGTTTCAGATTACTTTGAACTTGATCGCCCGTCTCCGTACATGCTGCTGGTGGCGCCCGTACGGGAGGAGCGACGCCGGCACGTGGAGCGTACCGACGACATACGTACGTGGGTGAACCAGGTTCGGTCGGACATACCGGCAGTGACCCACGTGGACTATTCTGCACGCATCCAGACAGTGGACCGCGCGATCAATCCCCGTTACTATGACATCATAAAGGCTTTCGAGGAACGGACCGGATATGGAATTATCATCAACACTTCGTTCAATGTACGTGGCGAACCGATTGTCTGTACGCCGGAGGATGCCTATAAGTGCTTCATGAGGACCCAGATGGACTTCCTGGTGCTGGAGTCCTTCCTGCTCGACAAACAGGAGCAGCCCGAGTGGCACGAGAAGCACGACTGGCGCATGGAGTACGCTTTGGATTAGCAGGGCGGAGGAATCCATGAGGACGATCAGATATGTCGGCAGACTTCTGGCCGAGTTCTTCCAGTTCGCATGGAAAAACAAGGCATGGTGGATCATCCCTGTGGTGGTGTTCCTGCTGTTGCTGACCCTGTTCATCGTGGCCGGGACGGGGGTCGCGCCGTATATCTACACCCTGTTCTGAGGGGGTGGGTCTTGAATGCCGCCGCACGCACTGTCCTGTCGGGCTGGAGTGCGGTTACGCTGGCTGCTTTGCGAGCGGGGCTGCTGGTGACAGCTCTGCTGGCGGTGTCCTCGTATCGCGGGGTTTTTGCGGCGGAAGAGAACATCTTGCCTGTTGGCCAGCGGCTGCACTTTCGTATCTACTGGGGAATTATCCCGGTGGCTGAGACCAGCGTTTCGGTGGACCGGGTGGAGTTGGACGCTTGCGAGGCGGCCGCGATCCGCGTGAGGACCCGCAGCAACGCCGTTGTCGAGAAGATCTATCCGGTGGACGATCTTATCGAGAGTATCGTCGATCCGTGCACGCTGCTGCCCCGGCGTTTCACCAAGAAGCTCAGTGAGGGCCGCTACCGGTGTAATGAGGTGACCGAGTTTGATCACGCCGCCGGGATGGCACGCTGGCGGTCATTGCTTTCCGGACGGACCAAGGAATATTCCATTGAGCCTGATACGCGGGACATAGTTTCGTTCATGTTCAGCCTCCGTACCGCTCGTTTCGTGCCGGGCCGCAGATATCACTACCGGGTGATGGCTGATGAGAAGATATACGACTTATGGCTGAGAGTGCTTGGCCGGGAGGAGGTGAAACTTCTGGATGGGACCCGTGTTGAATGCCTGCGGCTTGAGCCGGAGGCAGCCTTTCAGGGGCTTTTCGTGCGCAAGGGCAGGATGTGGATCTGGGTCACCGAGAGTCCTCCGTTGGTGGTTACCCGAATGGTTGCCCGGGTGCCGGTCGCCAGCATAAAGATGATCCTTGAGAGGCTGCCGCCGGATGCGGAATAATAGGGCACCTTCAGGTGGATCATGACGTCTATCGCGCCGCACAGGGTTGAGCAGATCCTGGGGAACTTCGAATCCCAGCGAATCGTGGTCATCGGCGACCTGATGCTGGATCGGTACGTTTACGGCACCGTGGAGAGGATTTCCCCGGAGGCACCGGTGCCGGTCGTAGAAGTTACCGATGAGCGCAGCATGCCCGGCGGCGCCGGCAATGTGGCATCCAATATCCGCTCCCTGGGTGGTGCCGCGGATATCTGTGCCGTCGTGGGAATGGATGCCTGGGGCGAGAAAGTCTTGGAGCTGCTGCACGAGGAAGGGGTGGGTACGGATCCCGTTGTGCGCGCCGCGGACTCTCCCACCACGGTCAAAACGCGCGTGATCGCGGAGCACCAGCAGGTTGTCCGCGTTGACCGGGAGAAACGTTCGGGCTGGTCGGCGGGCGTACAGGGAAAACTCGTCGAAGCCGCGCTCGGGGCCCTGGACCGCAGCACCGGCGTCATACTGGAAGACTACGGCAAGGGGGTCATTTCTCAGGGGCTTGTGGACCGGGTTCTGGCGAAAGCCTCCGCGTCCGGGCTGGTCAGCGGTCTTGATCCGAAGGAAAATCATTCCCTTTCCGCAAAGGGGCTGACCGTGGCCACACCCAATCGGCGCGAGGCCTACCTGCTGGCTACGGGGTATGCTCCCCATGGAACACCGGAAACTCCGCCGCTGGAGGACCACGAGCTTCTGAGGGCGACGCGTATACTGATGGAAAAATGGTCTCCCCGGTTTCTGGCAGTGACGCTGGGATCTCACGGTATGCTGGTGGTCCAGCCGGATGAATCCCGGCCGCTGCATATACCCACTCGTGCGCGTGAGGTCTACGATGTCAGCGGTGCGGGCGACACGGTGATCGCCGCCTGCGTCCTGGCTCTGGCCGCCGGGGCCTCCCCGGTCGAGGCGGCGGAGATCGCCAACTTCGCTGCGGGCGTCGTCGTCGGGAAACTGGGGACGGCCACCTGCAGCCGGGCCGAGTTGCTGCATTCTGTCCAAGAACAGGAGCGGGGCTGACCATGATATTGGGGGTAATACCGGCGCGCTGGGGTTCCACGAGATTTCCGGGAAAGCCGCTCTGTCAGATCGCCGGCAAGCCCATGATCCGCTGGGTGTGGGAAAGGGCGCGGCTCTGCCGGCATCTCGAAAGACTGGTTGTCGCTACCGACGATCGGCGGATCCGGCAGGCCTGCGATCAGTTCGGGGCGGAAACAATGATGACTTCCCCCGATCATCCCTCCGGCACGGACCGGGTGGCGGAGGTTGCAATGAAGTTCCCCGGTGCGGACATTGTCGTCAACATTCAGGGTGATGAGCCGCTGCTTGATCCGGCGGTTGTGGATGCGGTGATCGGCAAACTGAAGGAGACTCCTGACCTTGACATGACCACGCCGGCGGCGCCCGCCGGGAAAGATATCGCCGCCCAACCGGACATAGTGAAGGTCGTTACCGACAGAGAAGGTAGAGCTCTGTATTTCTCGCGGGCGCCTATACCCTATCGGCGGGATTCCTCTGCGGAAGCGGCGCCGGAGTTTCCCTTTTACCGAAGGCACATCGGGCTTTATGCTTACCGCCGCGATTTCCTCCTGCGGCTGGTGACCGCCGGACCCTGCCTGCTGGAAAGCGTCGAGAAGCTGGAACAGTTGCGCGCGTTGTTCGTAGGGGGCAGGGTCGGAGTGGTTGATGTGGACTGGACCGGAATGGCCGTAGATCGCCCGGAAGATGTGAGGCTGGTGGAGAAAGAGCTGAGACTTTCGGGGCTGGCATGATGGAAACCGGCAAACGACGGGTCCGAACGGTAAGGATCGGCAAGGTGAATGTGGGTGGCGGGGCGCGCCTGGCATTGATCGCCGGGGTATGCGTAATCGAGAGCCGGGAGATGTGCCTGACCGTGGCCCGCCGGCTGTCCGCGTTAGCCCGGCGTCTTGATATTCCATTGATATTCAAGGCGTCCTATGACAAGGCCAACCGGACGTCCCACCGGTCCTTCCGGGGACCGGGTCTGGAGCGCGGCCTGCAGATCCTGAAAGAGGTCAAGGAACGGTACGCATTGCCCATTCTGGTCGACGTGCACTGTGTACGCGAGGTCGCCGCGGCAGCGGAAGTCGCCGACGTGCTCCAGTTGCCCGCTTTCCTGAGCCGGCAGACCGATCTGGCGCTGGCCCTCGGTGCCAGCGGCCGGGTGGTGAACATCAAGAAAGGCCAGTTCCTGGCACCTTGGGATGTAGAACATGTCGTGGCGAAGATCGAGAGCACCGGTAACCATCGCATCCTGATAACCGAACGGGGAACTTGCTTCGGGTACAACAATCTGGTGGCGGATATGCGCTCGCTGGTAATCATGCGGCAGTTCGGTTATCCGGTGGTATTCGATGCCACCCATAGTGTTCAGCTCCCCGGGGCAAAGGGGGATGGCAGTGGAGGTGATCGCCGTCTGGCAGCGTATCTGGCCCGTGCGGCGGTTGCCGTGGGATGTGATGCGGTCTTCATGGAAGTCCATCCCCAGCCGGAAAAGGCCTTGTCCGATGCGGCAACATCTTTGCCCCTGCGGGATGTCGGAAGACTGTGGACCCGCTTGTCCGCGATAGATACGCTGATCAGGAGCAGATCCGGTGCATGAGATTCCGCCAGATATCCGCCAGATGGCCGCCGCAGTCGAACTGTTGGCCATGGACGTGGACGGGGTTCTGACCGGCGGGGAGATAATTTACGGCCCCGGGGGGGAGTGGAAAGTATTCTCGGTAAAGGATGGACATGGTTTCCGCCTGGCAGCCCGGGCGGGGTTGAAAACTGCGGTCATCACCGGGAGACGCAGCCACGTGGTACTCGTCCGCGCCCGGGAACTGGGAGTGTTTGCAGTGCTGCAGGGCGTGACGGACAAAGGCCGGGCCATCGAGGAACTTTGTGTGAAGCAGGGAATCGGATTGAATGCGGTGTGCTTCGTGGGGGATGATCTGGTAGATCTGCCGGTCATGCGCCGCGTCGGCTTTCCGGTGGCGGTGGCTGATGCGGTCGAAGAAGTGCAGGCGGCAGCCCGATGGATCACCCCCAGTGCCGGCGGGCGCGGAGCGGTCCGGGAGGTGATTGAGTTGCTGCTCAAGGCCCGCGGGCAGTGGGATTCAATCCTGCGGCAATATTACGAGGAATAGGGCCAGAGGGAGATGGTAAGATGACAACGGTGGCAGGAAGGATATCGCAATGCCGGTGGTTGCCGGGGGCCATTGCACTTCTGACAGCGTGGCTAGTGGGCGTCTCTCCGGCAGCCGAAGAGGCAGGGGAGGTGATCCAGGGATTTACGGTGCCGGATTATGACAGTGAAGGTAACCTGAGGTCTGAGCTGCTCGGTGACCGGGCTGTGATGCTGCCTTCGGATCTGGTTCGTATCGAGAACCTGGAAATCCGATTCTACTCGGAGGGCAAGCTCACTATGCGCGTCATGGCGCCCGAGTGCATCTATGATCGCAAGCACAAGGAGGCACGGTCTGAAGGTCCGGTACGCATAGCACTGGAAAACATGATAGTCACCGGTAAAGGGTTCCGCTGGTCACAGGGGAAGCAGCGATTGGAGATCTTCAGTTCGAGTAAAGTTGTGCTTAAAGGTGTCGGTGAAGAAATAACCGAGCGAGGCAGGCAGTGAATAGGCGTGGGATGTTCTTGGCAACCGTTGTGGTTCTGTTGTTTGCGGGCCCGTTGTATTGCCCGGCCGGATCCGTGAACCGCGTGGGGGAAGCCCCGACTTCTGAGGTCACGGTGGTGACCTCGGACAAGCTCACCTTCGACAACCGGGAACGCTATGCGTTGTTCGAGGGCAATGTGGTGGTAGTGGACCCGCGGATACGAATCGAGGCCGACTGGCTGGAAATCCGCTTTGACGAAAAGAACCGGCCGACTCTCATAACCGCGCGCGGCGCGGTTCGCATCGAGCAGCGGGGCAGCGTGGCTACGGCAGGTGAAGCGGTTTACGAAGTCGGGCCGGGCCGGATTGTGCTTAAGATCGCCCCCCGGGTCAGGAGAGGACGGGACCTGCTTGAAGGAGAGCAGATCATATTCTGGCGCGACGAAAACAAAATGGTTTGCGGGCCTTCCGCACGACTTGTAATATATCCCCAGGAGGGAGGGGTCAGGGATATGGTGATCGGAGAATAAGTGTGGAGCAGGATTCCGTCCTTCTCAAAACTGAAAAGCTGGTCAAATCGTACCGCGGTAGACGAGTAGTTGATGGAGTAAGCATAACCGTCCGCAAAGGTGAGATCGTCGGGCTGCTCGGCCCGAACGGGGCGGGTAAGACGACTACCTTCTATATGATCGTCGGCCTGGTGAGGCCCAATGCGGGAAGGATCTACTTCCGGGGCCGGGACGTTACCTCGGTGCCCATGTACCGGCGGGCGCGTATGGGTATCGGGTACCTTTCGCAGGAGCCCTCGGTATTCCGGCGGATGACGGTGGCCGAGAATGTCATGGCCATTCTGGAGACCCTGCCCCTCAGGCCGGACGAGCGCAAACGGAGGCTGGAGTTCCTGCTGGAGGAGCTGCGGATTTCCTACCTGGCGGACCAGCGGGCTTATACTCTGAGCGGAGGCGAGAGGCGCCGCCTGGAGGTTACCCGCGCACTGGTGACCAGTCCGTCGGTCATCCTCCTGGACGAACCTTTCAGCGGAGTGGACCCTCTGGCGGTCTATGATGTACAGGAGATAATCCGGGGATTGAAAAATCGCGGTCTGGGGATACTGATTACCGACCACAATGTAAGGGAGACCCTTTCGATAGTGGACCGTGCTTACCTGATATGCGAGGGGAAGGTGTTACGGGAAGGTTCCAGTGCATTTCTGATCAACGACAAGGTAAGCCGTGAACTGTATCTGGGGCCGAGATTCAGCATGTAGGCTACGGTGGTTCCACAGCAAGAAAGGAGGCACAGGTGCAGGTCAGTGTCACCGGCCGGCATGTGGAGATAACCGACGGGATCCGCGAACATGTCTACCGGAAGCTCCGGCGTGAGCTGGATGATTTCCCGCGGATTACCAGCGTACACGTGATTCTGGCGGTGGAGAAGCACCGCCATATCGCTGAGGTGGTGGCACAGGCCCCGCCGCACATACGCGTAGAGGCGGAGGCCGATAAGGAGAATCTTTACCTGGCAATCGATGCGGCGATTGAAAAGGTGGCGCGGCAGCTGCGCCGACAGATGGAAAAATTGCACGACTACCGCGTGCGGCAGTAAGGCCGATTCCGGGACGATAGAGCAATGCAGGCTAAGTTGACGGTGCGGGATTTCTACGAGCAGGGAAAGGAGTCTCTTTCCCTGAGCATTGAGTATGGAGAGAAGCATCTGCGGCGGCCGGTTTACGAGGCGGCCATCAACCGGCCGGGTCTGGCGCTGGCGGGGTTTTTCCAGTACTTCGCCAACCGCCGTATCCAGGTGGTCGGCCTGGCCGAGTACGCGTATCTGAAAAGTCTCCCGGATCAGGAGCGCACCGAACGCATGATGGCCCTCCTGGGCCAGCACGTGCCCTGCCTGGTGATCACCCGTAACCGACATGCACTTCCCGAGATGGTGGCAGCAGCGGGCCGCTACCGCGTGCCCATACTGCGTTCTCCGTTGATCACCAGCCGCTTCATAAATATAGCCACTGTGATCCTGGAGAACATGACGGCCCCGTCCATTCGGGTGCAGGGAACAATGGTGGATATCATGGGGATCGGCGTACTCATCGAAGGCAGACCGGGCATCGGAAAGAGCGAAGTGGCCTTGGGACTGATCGAAAGGGGATACAGTCTGGTGGCCGATGATGTCACTGTGCTGCGTCGGGAGAGCAGTGGGCGTATCATCGCTTCCGCTCCGGAGATAACCCGCTATCATATGGAGATACGCGGATTGGGGATCATCCACGTTCCCAGCCTTTTTGGCGTGGCTTCCATGCGGAAAGAAATGCGGCTCGATATAATCGTTCATCTGCACCCGCTTCAGGAGAAGGCAGAAGAGGATGACCGCACCGGATTCAACCCGGGAGTAAGGGATATTCTGGGGGTCCGCATTCCGGTGATCAACTTGCCGGTGGCCCCAGGACGTGACATGGCCCATGTGGTGGAGGTGGCGGCACTCAATCAGAAACTCAGAAATATGGGCCACGACGCTGCCAAGGAGTTGGATGAAAAACTGGTCGAGATACTGGTGCGCAAGAGCGGGCAGAAGCGGTGAAGAATCCGACGAGCCAGAAATCGGATGCAAAAGTGGTCGAGCGCGAGCTGACCATCCGCAACAAGCTGGGCATTCACGCACGCCCGGCGGCTTTGTTCGTCAAGACCGCCGGGCGGTTCGCGTCGGATATCACCGTGGAGAAGGATGGCAACCGGGTTTCGGGTAAAAGCATCATGGGACTGATGACGCTGGAAGGATACCAGGGATCGAAGCTGCGCATCAGGGCGGAAGGTGAAGACGCCGAGGAAGCCGTGCAGGCGTTGGAAGAGCTGGTTGAGAAGGGCTTCTATGAGGACTGACCGGTCATGAGCGACAGGCCCCAGCAAAAGAAGGAAATCGTACTGCGCGGCGTGCCGGCTTCACCAGGAATTGCGGTAGCGCCGGCCGTACTGATGGCCAGCGAACCGGAGCACTATCCCGAACGGGAAATCAGCGAGGATGAAATTCCCCGCGAAATCGCGCGCTTCGAAGAAGCTTTGATCAAAACCCGGCACCAGCTCCACGAGATTGAACGGCGGGTTGCCGAAGCAATCGGCGAGGAGAACGCGGGTATCTTCGATGCCCATCTGCTGGTGGTGGATGACCGTTCCTTTGTAGAAGAGGTTATTGAGGGACTGCACCGGGAACGTAAGAACGTGGAAGTAGTTCTGATGCGGGTGGCCGAAAAATATGCTCAGGCGCTGGCCACGGTGGATGATGACTACCTCAGAGAGCGCGCGGTTGACGTGCGCGATGTGGCCCGGCGGATCGTGCGTAATCTGGCCGGAGTCACCGTGGGAGGATTGGAGAGCGTCGCCGAGCCGTGTATCGTGGTGGCCCACGACCTGGCGCCTTCCGACACCGCCACCATGCCGCGCGACAAGGTTGCCGGTTTCGTCACCGACCTGGGCAGCATGACTTCGCATACCGCCATCATGGCCCGCGCCCTGGCGATTCCTGCGGTGGTGGGATCAAGGGATGCCAGTGTTCGGGTGAATCCGGGGGATATGGTGCTGGTAGACGGTACCCGCGGTGTGGTGATAATCAATCCCAGCTCCGAGCGGCTGCAGGAATACGACCGCCGCGCAGAAACCGAAAGGTCCATCCGGCAGCAGCTGGCGGAATTGCGCGGCGAACCGGCGGTCACCGCGGATGGTAAGCGGGTTGGCCTGATGGCCAATATTGAGCTGCCCGCCGATGTCGAGCTGGTTCTGGAGAACGGTGCTGAGGGAATCGGTCTTTTCCGCACGGAGTTTCTCTACGTGGGGCGCTCATCTTGGCCCAGTGAAGACGAACAGGTGGAAGTCTATGAGGAAGTCGCCCGCCGGGTGGCTCCCAACCCGGTAGTGATCCGCACCCTGGATCTCGGCGGGGACAAGTTTGTTTCCCATATGAAGGCGCCGGAGGAGGCCAATCCTTTCATGGGATGGCGAGCCATCCGCTTCTGTCTGGCTCAGCCCGAGATATTCAAGGTGCAGCTACGCGCGATTCTGCGGGCCAGCCGGCTGGGAAACATCCGCATGATGTACCCCATGGTAAGCAATCTGGATGAGCTTCTGCAGGCCAATCGTATTCTGCAGCAGGAGATGAAAAGTCTTGCGGAGCGGGGAGTGGAATTCAACCGGGATATTGATGTGGGGGTGATGATTGAGGTGCCCTCCGCGGCGCTCATCGCCGATATCCTTGCACCCCATGCCGCGTTCTTCAGTCTGGGCACTAATGATCTTGTGCAGTACACCCTGGCGGTGGACCGGGTCAATGAAAAGGTAGCCTACCTTTATGAGCCGACTCATCCCGCCCTGATACGTCTCATTCAGAAGGCCGTAGAGGCCGGACACGGCCACGGCATCCAGGTGGGTATATGCGGGGAAATGGGGGGTAATCCGCTCATGGTGCCGTTACTCCTTGGATTGGGGGTTGACCATTTCAGCGTCAGTCCCACACTTCTACCCCTGGTCAAGCGGGCGGTCAGAAGCGTGAGCTACAGCGAGTGCGTTGAATTGGTCAGGAAGGCGCTTCAGGCGGCCACCGCCTCCGAGATAACCGAGATGTGCTACGAGCTGATCAGAAAGTCCGCACCGGAATTGCTGGACCTGGTGAGCTGAAACGCGCTGACCCGGCCGGAAACCTGATTGCATGAGAGGGAGGAGAAAGTGAAGACGGCAGCTCGACGACACCTGTTCACCTCGGAGTCGGTCACCGAAGGACATCCGGACAAGTTGTGCGACGGGATATCGGACGCGATCCTGGATGCCGCGCTGGAGGAGGACCCGCAGAGCCGGGTCGCCTGCGAGACACTGGTCAAGACAGGAATGGTAGTGGTTGCCGGGGAAATAACCACCCGGGCTACCATCAATTATTCCGATGTTGTCCGCGGCTACATCCGCAAGGTGGGATACACCGACGCACAAATCGGTTTCGACGCGGATAATTGTGCCGTTTTGGTGGCAATAGAACGGCAGTCCCCGGATATCTCCCAGGGCGTGACGCCGGGTACGGGGCTGTTTAAGGAACAGGGTGCGGGTGACCAGGGCATGATGTTCGGGTATGCCTGCGACGAGACCCCGGAACTGATGCCTGCTCCCATCATGTTCGCTCACCGCCTCACCCGTGCGTTGGCCCGGGCGCGCAGGAGCGGCCGGCTGCCGTTTCTCCGTCCCGACGGGAAGTCCCAGGTTACGGTGATCTATGAGGACGGGCGGCCGGTAGGGGTGGACACCGTGGTCATCTCCTGCCAGCACAGCCCGGAAGTGAAACATCGCCAGCTGCGCGAAGCGATCATCGAGGAGATCATCCGCAAGGAGATCCCGGCCCGAATGCTGCCGCGCCAGTCCAGGAAGTTCCTGATCAATCCCACCGGTCGGTTCGTTATCGGAGGCCCCAAGGGTGACTGCGGCGTGACCGGTCGCAAGATCATCGTGGATACCTATGGCGGAATGGGCCGGCATGGCGGCGGCTGCTTTTCCGGTAAGGATCCCTCGAAGGTCGACCGCAGTGCGGCCTATATGGCCCGCTATATTGCCAAGAATATTGTTGCCGCCAGGCTCGCGCAGCGCTGCGAGGTGCAATTGGCTTATGCTATCGGATATCCCGAACCGGTTTCGGTGTTCGTCGATACTTTCGGGACCGGTAAAGTGAGTGATGAAAGCCTGGAGGCCGCAGTCCGCCGTGTGTTTCGGCTGAAGCCCGCCGAGATCATCACGGAGCTCAATCTGTTGCGCCCGATATACGCCCGGACCGCCGCCTACGGGCACTTCGGGCGGAAGCGTGAACTGGACGTTTTCACCTGGGAGCGGACGGACCGGGTCGAGGAGCTGCGCGCCGCGGTTACCTGACGGATATGGCCCTGTCCGGGTCGCTTGCCGGTGACGCGAGCTGTCGCGGCCGACGCCCTACTCGGCGCCGTTTCCCCGGATCAGGGTATTCGCCGGCACCAGCATCTGGCGGGAGCTGCGGTTCCGCAGATACACGCTGCCCTCGAGAACAACCCGGCCCTGGAACAGGAAGTCGCCCTCTATTGTCAGGGACCGGCATCGCACCAGTGAAGGCGGCCCCGATGGAAAGCGGAGGTCGAACTCCGGCAGCCGCCCGTAAACACGGTGGTCAAGATCAATGAAAATTGTCTCCAGCCGTCGCTCGGGATTCACCCGCAAGGTGCTGTCCGCCTCCAGCAGATAAATGTCGGAGCGTATTGCCAGCAGGTCATCAGTAGTTTTCACCGGCAGGAAGCGGGCACGGGGAACCGCAACCGCCGCCGCCCCTTCGAAGAGGGAAATTGCGGCGCCGGCTGCGGTTTCCAGGTGAAAGACCGGCATCGAAAGAGGATTCTGCGGGTTCAGCGACTTGCGGTTGACAATCACCGGAAGCGGCAGCCGGCCGTTGTTATTGCGCAATACTGTTTGAAGCGCTTCCAGATTCAGCCACAGGTTATTGGTGTTGAAGTAGCGATGGCGTTGCACATCCTGGAAAAGATGGAAATCCTCCGGCGGGCATTGCCCTGACTCGCGCAGCAGGAGTCGGCCCTTCGCGTCACGGGCAAGATGCCCGCCCTTGCGGTCCGCGGCGGTTCTTTCGGCCACCTCCATCAGGAAGGGGGCTCCGCTTTCAGCCATGTACCCCACCAGACGCAGGTCCACAGTCGCGCCGAGGTTGTCAATGTTGGAAACGAAGGCGTAACGGTATCCCAGCGACAGCAGGCGTTCAAGTATGCCGGTCTCCCACATAACGGTGTAAATATCGCCGTGGCCCGGCGGACACCATCCGGAAGGATCGTTCAGCTCCGTCCGCACCGGCTCCAGCGTGTCCGCGATAATCTTGGGTACCCGGTTCTGAGCGAACAATACCGGCAGGTCCCGGGGATTGCCCACGGGTGTATCCGCCTGCTGGAGGGCCTTCTCCAGCGCCGCTTGGGTGGCGAAGCTGGACATCAGCAGCAGCGGGACATCGCTGCGGTGCGTTTCGCGCAGGTGTCTGATCTGGCCCAGTGTCAGGTCGAGGAAGGTTCTGCCTTCTTTGACCGGCAGCAGGGCCTTGGGCATGTCCAGTCCCATGGAGGTCCCCAGCCCGCCGGCCAGCTTGATGACCACCAGTTTTTGCAATTCCCGGCGGCCGGTGTCCGGATTCCCCCATTGTTCGTCCAGCCGGGGCAGGCGATCTACAGGCGTGATATCGGCTTCCGGGATCAGGGTTTGTTCGCCGTGAAGCAGCCGCCGGTAGTTTTCGAGGAAGGCCTCCGCCGCCGCCTTGGGTGTCCCGACGGCCGCCAGTCGCTTTCGTGCAACGTTCAGGCGCCACTCTACATCCTGCTGTGTTAGCTGGCCCATTGCGTAAACCGTGGTAGTGTTATTATCCGTTGGGGCTTCTCCGGTCAAGGCAGCAGGACTTTTGGATGGCCCGTGGAAGGAGCCCAATCTTGTATGTATAGGGCCGCGCGGGCATACTTTGAGGGGCGCCCGGGTGGCGGAATCGGCAGACGCAACGGACTTAAAATCCGTTTCCGCTGACGCGGAGTGGGGGTTCGAGTCCCCCCCCGGGCACTCGGTCAGGTGGGGTCCTCAGTGGTTTTCGCCGGACGGCGTCGGCGGGAGATCCCCGGCCGCCCAGAGTATACCCCGCAGGACGATTCTTCTGAGGGGGTCGCACCTTTTGAAGTCCGCCAGATTGTGGCCTACCGAACAATAGAAAACCCGCCCTTTACCCCACGTGCGTTTCCAGGCCACCGGCATGCGGCAACCTGCAATCCAGGGGTATGGTTTGCCGGTGAAGACCGTGGTCGCCAGCACATCCACTCCGGGATCCACATGCATATAGTATTGCTCGGAGCGGATGCTGAAGTCAGAGATGCCGCGGGTGATGGGATCGTCCGTTTTTTCGATGTGGATTTCGTATCGCCGTATTCCCCCCGGATGAGCGACGAATTGACCGCCGATCAGGAACTGATAGCGCGTGCTGTTCCGAAAGGCGTCTCCCAGCCCACCGTGCCAGCCGGCCAGTCCCATTCCGCCTTCGACCGCCCTTACCAGTCCGTCCGCCTGCTGGCGGGTGATTTCCCCCATGGTCCAGCTCTGGACGGCCACCTGCACCTGGGACAGCAACGAACGGTCGGTGTAGACATCCAGCGAATCGGACCGGATGATACGGTAGCCGCGCTGCTCCAGGGAAGCGGCGAACAGCGCGAGGCATTCCCACGGCTGGTGGCCTGGCCACCCTCCGCCGACCAGCAGAGCGGTTCGGGTCGGAGCCGCCGCCCGGGTTTTCCTGGAGAAGATACGCATATCGGTAGCTGGCTTCGGCGCAACATTTGACACCAGCGATTGGCGGTTGGAAAGCTGTTTGTTGGTATTCGGCGGGCGTGTGCGGTTTGGGGGCATTTGTGCTAAAGCGCTTGACCCCAGCCTGCGGTCTGTGGTAGGAACATCAATAGACTGTGCCGGAGACTGCCTTTCGGGACCAGGAGGTAAAAAAGTGAAACCGCTATGCCTTGTTATGGCCGCCCTGTTTCTTGCATGGACGGCGACCATCGCCCGAGGAGATGCCGCATCCGCCTTGGACACCGCCGATGATCCTGCCTATGACTCCGGGTGGACCAACGGATCCAACGGTGGATATGGATTCGGCCCATGGTCAATAACCATCAACGTCAATGGCGGCACCTTCATCGGCTCCTCGGCCAACAATGCCGGTGGCAGCGGAGATATCGATACCGGCGGAGAATCCTGGGGCATGTGGAGCGGGGCCGACGGCGACGTCAACGTGACGCGGGTTTTCAGCAACGGTACCCTGGCGGTCGGCGAGGTCTTCTACATTGACCTGGACAACGGTTGGGTCGCCAGCGGCGGCGGTTCCGTCGGACTGGGACTGCAGAATTCTGCCGGTGACAATCTCTGGGAATACTATTTTGTCGGCGGCGACACCGATTACACGATCAATGACAATGCCGGACAGTGGGACAGCGGGATCCCCTGGACTGCCGATGGCATGAGCCTGAGCTTCCAGCTTACCGGGCAGACTTCGTACTCTTTCCAG
>QNAJ01000010.1 GCA_003641465.1 Verrucomicrobiota bacterium
CAGAAACGGAGGGAGGCGGCTCAGATGCTGGTCCGCGCGGCTGCACAGCTCGACTCCCTGCGTAGAAATTCCGGCGTCACAGTCATCCTGGGACTGGAGCCCGAACCCGGTGCAGCCCTCGAGACCGGCACGGAGGCCTGCAACTTCCTTGAGCAGGTTCTGCTGCCCGTGGCTTCTGCGTGTAATCACGCCCTCGACAGAGAGACCGTTCTGCGCCACATCGGTCTCTGCATAGACCTCGCCCATGCGGCTGTGATGGATGAATCTGTATTGCACTTGGCTGCCCAATGTCGGCGCCGGAACATCCGCATCGCCAAACTCCATATCAGTGCCGCGCTGTCCTTTCGTCCTCTCCGGAGTGCGCTGGAGCAGTTACACCGGCTGGCGGATCCGATCTATCTCCATCAGGTCCGGGCGTGGCGACCGGATGGGAGTATCCTTGCCTGGCCTGATCTGCCGGACGCGCTCCACGATCCCCACTTGGCGGAATGCACGCAGGCGCGGGTTCATTTTCATGTGCCCCTGAACTGGCAAGGCACCGATGCTCTCCGCCCGGTAGCCGGCCTGCCCTCACGTGAAATCGTGCAAGCGGCGCTCGCCGCCGGCTGCCGCCACTTCGAAGTGGAGACCTACACCTATTCGGTGCTGCCTTCCGAGCTGCGCCCTCCATCACCGCTGGCCGCAGCGGCCGCCGAACTCAGGAAGGCCTTCCACCATCTGCGGCGGTGCTGTGACTGAGGCCGGCGCGGAACATATCAGGGCGCGGATCCCCGCCGCCGGGTCTCCTGCAGCATGGCAGCATCCGCGAGAACCAATGCCGCCATGGCTTCCACTACAGGTACCGCCCGCGGGACAATGCAGGGATCATGCCGACCTTTCAGCTTCAGCTCGCGTTCGCGTCCTTCATAGTCTGCGGTTTTCTGGGGCAGGCTGATGCTGGCAGGAGGTTTGAAGGCTACTCGAAAGTAGATTTCCTCCCCGTTACTGATACCTCCCTGAATCCCGCCGCTGAAATTAGTCGCCGTTCCCAGCCGTTCTCCTTTACGCACAAACGGATCGTTGTGCTCCGATCCACGCATGGAGGCTGCTTCAAACCCACTGCCGATGTCGAAACCGCGCGCCGCCGGAATCGATAACATAGCCTGCGCCAGAAGCGCTTCCAGCTTTCCGAATACCGGTTCGCCCCAACCGGCCGGCACTCCCCGACATACGCAACTGACGATCCCTCCAATGCTGTCCCCTGCCCGCTTTACCTCCCGGACCAATTCCAGCATGGCAGCGGCCGCCTCACGGTCCGGACAGCGGATTTCGGTTGCATCCACTTGCTCCCTCGTAATCCGACACCGATCCGGTTGCGGAGCCGTCACTGATCCCACACGGCTAACCCAGGCAACGACCTCAACCCCGTAGCGCTCGCGGAGAATCTTTTCGGCGATTGCACCCGCCGCCACGCGGCCGACCGTCTCCCGCCCACTGGCGCGCCCTCCACCGCTGCGGGCCTGTACGCCATACTTGACTCGATAAGTGTAATCCGCGTGCGACGGCCGCGGTATGTCCCGGATTCCCTCGTACTCAGAGGGTCGTCTGTCCTCATTCCATACCAGCAGGGCTATCGGCGTACCCAGGGTAACATCCCCTTCCACGCCCGACAGAATCTGTACGCGGTCGGCCTCGGATCGAGGGCTAGTCGCTTCGCTCTGCCCCGGCCGCCGGCGATCGAGTTGCGCCTGGATATCCGCCGGTACCAGATGGATCCCGGCCGGACAACCTTCAACAACCGCCCCGACCGCACGGCCGTGAGACTCTCCGAAGGTCGTTACTCTGAAAATCCGACCCAGTATGCTACTCACCTTCTGCCTCCTGCTGTGGAGAGTATACCGCTATCCCGCAGCAGGCAAGCGCAGGGCGGCTCAGACCAGGGATACAGCGGCCCCCGCAGTCCCGGAAGATGCCCCTGCCAAGCAGCCCGCAGTCACACGGCCCAGCGGTCTATTCGCTTTCTTCCGCCTCTTCCTCCGCACCAGGGGCCGCCGGGAATATGAGGCGGACCCGGGTACCCTGATTGGGACGGCTATCCACTTCAATACGGCCGGAATGCTGCTCGACGATTTTCCTGGTTATAGACATCCCCAGTCCCATCCCTCCTCCTGCGGCCCGTGTAGTGAAGTACGGCTCGAACAGCCGTTGCATCACATCCGGCGTCATACCCGGGCCGGTATCCTCCACGCATATCTCCACTTCGCCGTCCACTTTCCTCGTAGTTACTTTTACTTCACCCGCCGTAGTCGAAGCCGCCTGGATGGCATTGCTGACTACATTGTGGATCGCCCGCAGGAGCTGTCCCCGGTCCCCGATGATATGGGGTACGCTTCCCTCGGTCTCGAATACCGGATGGGGCGGGGCGCCCGCCTGGACGAAGTTTACCGCCGCCCGAATATCTTCGAGCAGTTCAGCCGGATGGATTTTCTCCCGACGCCTGGTGGATTCACCTTCCCGCCACATTGCCGCCAGATCCCGACAACGCCGTACATTGTTCTCAATGATCTGCAGGTAACGCAAAGCT
This sequence comes from Verrucomicrobiota bacterium, assembly GCA_003641465.1. Lineage (GTDB taxonomy): Bacteria > Verrucomicrobiota > Kiritimatiellia > B70-G9 > B70-G9 > B70-G9. Next base: position 2,564 of record QNAJ01000010.1, read on the forward strand.
TCTTCCCAATCTCCGCTGTCCGTCTGTGACATTCTCTCCAGTTCTTCTGCCAGCATCTCCGTATAACCGATGATGGTGGTGAGGGGGTTCTTCAGGTCGTGCAATAACTCTGCCGAGGCCTCGCCCAGCCGTGCCAGTTTCTCCAGGCGCGCCTTCTCCTCCACGGTACGCCGGTTCAGCTCCCGCAGCTCCGCAATGAGACGCAGCTTTTGTCGCTCGCGGCGTGTCCGTTCCACGTTTCGGCGAACGACCCGCACCATCTCGTGAGCGTCAAAGGGCTTCGTGATATAGTCAGTGGCCCCCAGGCGCAGTGCCTGCTGCGCAGTCTCCAGAGTGCCGTATCCCGTCAACACGATAACAGAGATCAGCCGGTCGATCCCGCGGATTCTGGCCAGCCCCTCTATACCGTTCGTTCCGGGCATGCGGATATCTATCACCACTGTATCTGCACCCACATCCTGCAGGAGACGGACTCCTTCATCCACATTTGCCGCCAGCAGTACATCGAATTGCTCCTTGAGAATGATTCTCAGGCTCTGGCGGGGCCCTTCTTCGTCATCAATCACCAATACCCGCGGACGGTCAATAGTTGCCATTGTCAGCCTCCTTTTCCCGGCGATCACGATTGCCTGCCTTGTACCTTACGGCACACTCCTCCTGCAGAGCGCGCGCAGCAGTGAGCACAAGGGATGCCAACGTACGGGTATCTAGATATTGGGGGTTATTCTGGAGATGTCCTACATGTTGTGCTTGACAGTGTACAAAAATGTAAACTATGAACAATATTGTACACGCAGGAGGAGGACGCCCGGGTACACTGATGAGACATACTCCCGTCATAACCGGCATCGGCATAGCCGCACCCAACGGGCTGGGATTGAGTCGGTTCTGGAAAAATACGCTCCAGCAGAAAAGCGGTGTCAGGTCGGTATCCCTCTTCAACACTGAAGGCCTTCCCTGTCGGATCGCTGGCGAGGTTTCCGAACTTGGGGAAAAAGAGAGCACTTCTCCGGCGGGCCTGACACGCGCAACCCGTCTGACCTTGCACGCCGCCCGCCTTGCACTGATGGATGCCCGGCTTGCGCGGGAGCACTTCCCTGAAGATGAGCCGGTGCCGGTGATAATCGGCACCAGCACCGGCAGCCCGGAAAACCTGCACGGCCAGTTGTCTTCGAGTGAACGTACCGACAATGAAATCGCCTGGGAACCCCCTTACATTCCACCGCAAGCTCAGGCCGCCTGGTTTATCCAGCGCCTCGGCGATCTCAATGGTCCCGTGGTCACCCTCTCCGGCGGCTGGACGGCGGGCCTCGAAGCAGTGGCGCTGGCTGCCGAGTGGATTCGGATAGGACGCTGCCGTATCGCGTTGGCGGGTGCCGTTGAAGCGCCTCTAACACGTAGCCTGGTGGAGTGTTTTCTGGAGTCCGGCGGCCTGGCTGCGCGCGTGCATCCCGAGGGAGTTCCCCGCCCCTTTGATCGCGACCGGGACGGATGGGTTCTCTCGGCAGGGGCGGCGGTTCTCGTCGTAGAGTCTGCAGCATCTGCGTGGGCTCGCGAAATACAGTCCTATGCCTGCGTCGCCGGGTCTTATTCCTCTCCCAGCCGCAGCTCTTCGGACACGTCCGAATCCCTCACGCAGGCGATCCAGGGATGCCTCGCAGAGGCTTCTCTGCTGCCCGAGCACATCCAGTACGTCTGCGCCAATGCCTGTGGCGATCGTACTATGGATGTGGCTGAAATTGCCGCCCTGAAACGGGCTTTCGGCAGACACGCCTATCGCTTGGCGATCAGTTCAATCAAGGGAGTCGTGGGTAATCCTCTAGCCGCGGCCGGCCCCATGCAGGTTGCGGCGGCTGCCATGAGCATCCGCGAGAAACGGATTCCGCCTACCGCCAATCTGCGGGAGCCTGATCCCCAATGTGATCTGGATTGCGTGCGGGACCAGGCGCGGCAGGCGGCAGTGCGTGCGGCTCTCGTCAACGCATGTGCCATGGACGGGACCACCCGCTGCATAGTCATGACCAGCACGGAGGTTGCGGCATGATCGCGACGTGGATGCTCCTGGGCGTGGTTTCGGTCAATCTGGCCGTGGCCTTCACGGTTTACCTTACTAACCCCCACCGAGGCGCAAACCGTGCTTTTCTCATACTCGGCACGCATATGGGCCTGTGGTCGGCATCCGCCCTGTTCCTGGTTTCAGCCGTCTCGTCCCGCGAAACCGAAATGTGGCTCCGCACATTCTATGCTCTGGCGGCGTTCTTTCCCGTATCCTTCGCAATACTGTACCAAGCGGTCAAATTGGACGCCGACCGACTGGCGGAACCAGCGGGGCGTGCCCGGCTGCTTATATTTACCGGCGCAATTGCCGCGGCTGCAACGTTTCATCCTGCGTTCTGCAGCCTGGTGTATATTCCGGAGAGTGTCCGGCTGCCGGCAGGAGTGCGATTCGGTTCGCCATTCGTCTTATACAGCCTCTATCTCGTTCTGTGTGGGATAGCAGGAATACTCTTCTTTCTCAGGGACAATCGCAGCGCACGGGGAATCCAGCGTACCGAAATCCAGTATGTAGCTGCCGGATTCGCCTCCGCTTTCGTTATCGCCATCACCGCCGCGGTAGTTCTTCCGTATCTTTCCGGCCGTGCGCACTGGATCCTTTTCGGCCCGGTGGCAACGGCGGCCCTCAGCCTGGTGGTGGCCTACGGCATAGCGACTACGAATATTATGGATGTATCGCAACTGATACGACGCATCTACAGTTATGCACTGCTTTTGTTGTCCCTTGCCGGGTTGTACGGTCTGGTGTATCTGGCAGTTGCCCTCATCCAAAGTAGAACCGATTCAGAGGCGCTCTGGCTGCCGGGCTTTGTGGCGGTTCTGGTTGTGGCGGTCTCCATCACTCCCGCCCATGGAATCATGCGTCGGCTCGCCCGTCGCCTGCTTATTTCTCCTCAGGAAGTCAATATCTCCCGCGCGATGGCGGCTGCTCGAGAAGTCACGTCAACTGTCTCGACTGTGGACCGACTGCTATCGCGTTTTGCTGATGTAATCCGCGAATGCTTCGCCGCGCCGCACGTGGCAATTCTGATCCGCAAAGACAACGGCTTCGCCCAGGTCCAGCCTTCCCGCCCCCAAGGCCCCCATCCGCTGGTGTTTCTACCCACGGGCGATCCACTGGTCAGGCGTCTTCAGTCATCGGCCTCGGTTCTCAGCCGTCCCACGCTGCAACGACGCGGCACCGACGACAGCACCGTCCTGTTAGCAAAACTGACCGTGTTGAAAGCCGAACTGGCCGGCGGCATAACCGTCCGCGGCCGGCTGGAAGGGATCCTGCTGGTCGGGCCGCGACCGGGAGGCAGTGTCTTCACCCGCCTGGAGCAGGAAGCGCTCCAACTGCTCCTGGGGCAGCTCGGAATCGCCCTGGAGAATGCACTGTTGTACACGGCAGTCCGAAACAGCAAGATCTACAACGAAATCCTCCTCGAACACCTTCCGGCAGGGGTCATTGCGGCTGATAAGAAGGGCCGGATTACCGTCTGCAACCGGGAAGCGTGCCGAATACTGCGTGCCGAGAGGAACGATGTATTGGGACGCCCCCTGACCGCCATCCCCCAGCCGTTGGGAAGCCTTATGGATGACGTAATCCACCGTCGCCGTCAGGTGCGGGATATGGAAATTCGCCTCCCCGTACAGGGAAGCGAAATCCCCCTGCGCGTCGGTGGCGCTCGGGTTCATAATGACCGCGGTATCCTCCTGGGAACTATCTTCACCCTCAGCGACCTGACGCGAGTAAAAGAGCTGGAACAACAGGTCCGCCGCTCTGACTGGCTGGCCAGCGTAGGGACTCTCTCCGCGGGCATGGCTCATGAGATCAAGAACCCCCTGGTGGCTATCAAGACCTTCGCCCAACTGCTTCCGGAAAGATATGATGAACCCGACTTCCGTGAAACCTTCTCCCAGCTTCTACAGAAGGAAGTCGAGCGCATTGACGATATTGTTACCCAGCTGCTGAATTTCGCCCGCCCACGTAAGGTGGGCTCCGAACTGTGTCATCTCCATGAAGTCATCCGCCAGTCCTTGAAACTTATTCAGCAGCAGGCGGAAAAACGCAATATCGCACTGGATTGCCGGCTGCATGCCGGCAGGGATACAATCCGGGGAGACCCCGCCCTGCTGGAACAAACATTCCTAAACCTGTTCATCAACGCCATGGAGGCGATGGACTGTCACGGCAGATTGAGCGTAATCACCGAAGTCCTCAACCACTCTTGCCCTGACAACGGCCCTTCCCACATTCGCGTCCATGTACAGGACAGCGGACAGGGTATCCCCCCCGAACATATCGAACGAATCTTCGATCCCTTCTTCACCACCAAAGAAAATGGAACCGGGCTTGGCCTTTCAGTGGCTCATGAGATCATTGAGGAACACGGCGGAAGCGTAGAAGTAAGGAGCCGCCTCGGAGAAGGAACCACCTTCACCCTGGCATTCCCCTTGGCTGAACGGGATACTCCTGCCCCCACCCGGTCAGAATGAATACGCAGCCCACAACATGCGTCATCTACAGTGCCGACCGGTACTGGAGCCGGCGGCTTGCCGCTGAACTAGCTCTGCATGATGTGGGGGCGACAATAGTCTCCGACCGCCGCAGACTTTTCAGGAAGATTGACAGCACCGACCGCAGTGCGGTGGTGGTGGATCTGCTTTCACCCGATTCGCTGCAATTGATACGTGCAGTGCGGCGGCACCGCCCTGGCCGGCCGGTCATAGCCTGCGGGAAGACCCGCACATCTCCGTTCGTGGATGCCCTGCAGGCCGAGGTCTTCGCCGTCATGGACCGCAGCGGACCAATTGAATCCATCGCTTCCGTAATCAGATCAGCATTAACTGTCCCCCCTGAGACTCTTCCGGCAGCGGGACCTGCTGGTGCACGCGACACGGCCGCCGCCATCAACGGCGGATTTCCGGCAACCTCGCCGGCGGATCTGCCATCACCCGTAGCGATTCTCCGCGACCCCACCCCCGAAGCGGTTACTGCGTATCTGGAGGCGTGGTTGCAGGGTATAGCCGCGCGCTTCGGCGTGCTTCGTAGCAGCCTCTTTCTCAAGGATCCGGATTCCGGCGAGTTCACAGCAGCAATCGCTATCAACTGCACACCCGAAATCAGGGAAACAAGGCTGCCGTCCAACGCCGCCCTCCCGACATTGCTGGAAAAAGAGGCCGTCACCCTGACCCCCGATACAGCGCCGCCGAAGCTGGCCGCTGAGCTTACTCGTCTGGGCGCGGAGCTGGTGGTGCCCCTGCTTGGAGATGAGGGGCTGATCGGGTGGGCCTGTCTGTCTCAACCTGTGGATGGTTCCCGCTGGCACGCGAACCGTCGGCGTGAGATAGCCGGAGAGTTCGTCCGCATGGCTGGCTTCCTCGCACAAAGTCGGCAAGCTCAGACCATAGGCATGCTGGAACCAGCGGTACAGGTGATTGGGGAAGCACTGGCCTCCGGACTGATAGCAGTGGACGACCATGCGCGGATCATCTTCATCAATCAGGTGGCCACCCGTCTGCTGGATCTTCAGTCGGATATCGGCCCGGAAACGAAAATCGAAGCCTTGGGTACCGCGATGGCCGACATGGTCTACCAGGCCCTGGCGGGTAACAGTGTTGAACGCAGATTTACGGTGCCCGGCCGACCGCAAGTGCTGATTCTTGCACAGGTCCTGCCCGTAGTCCGTTCAGGACGGCATATGGCCATAGCCGTACTCCGTGAAATAATCCCGGAGGTGTCACCTGAGGAAGCTGCGACCCAAGCGGCAGGGCGGGAGGCCGTTGGCGACGAAGACATCTTGTGGGAGCAGGTGGCCGAAGGAATCGCCCATCAGATTCGGAATCCACTGGTGGCGATCAAGACTTTCGCCCAACTCCTACCGGAACGCTATGAGGATCCGGACTTCCGGAAGGAGTTCGGCGAACTGGTCAACCGGGAGATAGAAAGGCTCAACGGTCTCCTCAACAGCATCGCTGCTCTGGGCCGCCCGTTGCAACTGGATCGGCGACCGGTGGATATCCATGTGCTCATAAAGCGCGGGCTGAACACCGCGCTCGTTCGCAACAACAGAACACCGCTTAAGAAAATAGAAGTCCAGGTGCCGGATCATCTGCCGCGTGTATCGGCTGATGAGGGAGTCCTCACCGAAGCTTTTGTTCAACTATTCACCAATGCCATCGAAGCCGCCTCACAGCGAGAGACACCGCAAGTACGTGTCAGCGTGCAGATCTGTCCTCCGCCGGACACTGGATTGATTGGCATACAGATCGAGGACAACGGGCCCGGAATCCCGCAAGACATCCAAAAGTTCGTATTTTCTCCGTTCTGTAGTACCAAGGCCCATAGGATGGGCTTCGGGCTGTGGACCGCCCGGCGGGCGATACGGGCCCACGGTGGCAGTATTGAAATCGGCAGTTCCCGTGGCGGTACCCGGATCTTTGTGAAGCTTCCTTTTGTAACCCAGAAGCGAGAACCGATGAGCACTCAGGGGAGGTCACAACCAAATGAAGAACAAACATCTGCTGATCGTGGATGACGAGGCTGGCGCACGCGAATCGCTGCGGGCAGTCTTCGAGAAGGATTACGCGGTGTCACTGGCGGCGAGTGCCGCTGAGGCCCGACAAATAGTGGCCCGAAGCAATGTTGACCTGGTTCTGTTGGACATAATCATGCCCGATGTGGACGGCATAACGTTCCTCCACGAACTCCACACCGAATACCCCGACCTGCCGGTGGTTATGATAAGTGCCGCTTCGTCCGTAAAGCGCGTGGTGGAAGCTATGAAGGAAGGGGCTTGGGATTATGTCACCAAGCCTTTTGATGTAGCCGAACTGCGACACATTGTCTCGCGGGCCCTCGAAAACTCCCGACTCAAGAGAAAAGTGCGTGAACTACAAAGCGAAGTGGCCGAGGAGTTTCCAGTGGATCGCATAGTAGGCAATTCCCCCTTGTTTGCTGAAGCGCTGCAGGTTGTCCGTAAGGCCGCCGCAACCGATTCCACCATCCTTATCACGGGTGAAAGTGGCACGGGAAAGGAACTGGTTGCCCGCCTGGTGCACCGGCTCAGCCCGCGACGGGACGAACCCTTCGTTCCCGTCCATTGCGGGGCGATTCCTGAACAGTTGATGGAAAGCGAAATGTTCGGTTATGAGAAAGGCGCTTTCACGGGCGCCGATCGCCGTAAGCCCGGCCGCTTTGACATGGCTGGCTCGGGAACCATTTTCTTCGACGAAGTGAGTGAAATGCCGCTTTCTGCACAGGTCAAGCTGCTCCGCGTACTCCAGGAGCGAGAATTCATCCGGGTAGGCGGCTCAGAAGTAGTCCACACCAATGCCCGCATAGTCGCCGCAACTGCACAGAATCTCGAGAAGCTCGTCGAGCAAGGGCGCTTCCGCCAGGACCTTTTCTACCGGCTGAGTGTGGTACCCGTGCATCTGCCCCCGCTTCGCAATCGGAGGGAGGATATCCCTCTGCTGGCACAATACTTCCTCAACTATTTCAGCCGTAAGGTGGGCTCCCGCCTCATCAATATCGACCGCGATGCAATGCGCCTGCTCATGCGCTATGACTGGCCGGGCAACATCCGGGAATTGCGCAACCTTATTGAGAGAATGGCCGTGCTGCATCGTGATCGGGATACGCTGCAGCCGGAGTTTCTACCGGAAGAATTCCATGCCCAGAATCTGTTCGCTCCCCTGCACCCCGGCACCTTCACCCTGGAGGAGGCGGTCAATGAGTTCGAACGTCAGCTCGTGATTGACGCCCTCAAGAAAGCTGGGGGAGTACAGAAGCGCGCAGCTGAGCTGCTGGGAACAACACGGCGCATCCTGAAATACCGGATTGAGAAACTCAACATCCAGCCGCAGGACTTTCGCCCTTCCGCAGCTCCTGATCAGAAGGAGCGTCCCTGAGGCCCGGCCCTCGGGTCTCATCTTCAATATAGCGCCGGGCAACCGCCAGAGCCGTATCCACATCGTCCCCGCGATCCAGTGAAGCCACGAGCACTGCTGGCACGCGGCTGCGACGCTTCAGACCCGGTACCAGGCGCTGTAACGTCTTCCTGATCTCCTTCCGGTTCCGCCAGCCCTCCAGGATCAGGCGGGCGAGAGCTTCCTCCGAGAAACGGGAAAAGCTGAGGCAGTATTCGGACAACTCCAGCGTCTCCATGAAATGGGCGAGCTTCGGCTGATATTCCAGGGCCACAACCGGCGTCAGCTCACCCGCCGCCATAATGGCACAATGCAGTCGCATCGCACACACCATGTCCGCGCGGCCAAGAATCCCCTTGATCACGTAATGATCGTAGTCCTGGTTACTCAGCAAGGCTCCTTTGCCCGGCAGCCGCACCATGGACATCAGGCGGCGGGTAACTTCCACATCCATGTGCTGCGTGCACACGAACGCGACGTCCGTACCAATCTCCTGCAGCGCACGGCTCAAACCTTCCGCGTAGATGTCCAGAACCTTCTCTCCCAGGTGCCGAGACCCTTCCGCCCAACTGTCGAAATACCGGTTGATGTTCACCGCCAGTAGAGGACGTTCGCCATTCAATCCCTTTTCCGCTATCACCCGCTCGACTACTTCTGCAGGCGCCGGACACACGTCCAGGGCTGCGTCCGCACCCAAAAGCACCCGATTGTTCCGCACGCCCAACTCCTGCATGATCCGCAAAGACGCCCGGTCGCGGACGGTTACAAAGTCCATTAATTCCAGCAATTTCTTCAGCATGTGTCGTCCGGGGCGCGTCGAAACGGGCCCCACACCGATATCATAACACCCCAGGATTTTTCCGTGCCGCTTGACCGCCGGCAACATCACGTAAAGCGACGACATGAAATTGAAAAGGGGATTAAACAATTCGCGATCAAATAAGATGGCATCAAACAACAGAGTCAGGTCAGTCCTCATCATCGAACGCCATGTGGGCAGTCCCAGCATCTTCAGCGACAGATGCCAAGGCATCATGGATACGGGGTGGGTCCGATTGGGATAATGTTCCCGGATATAGGAAGGTCGTATTGTCGGTATCTCGTACAGGATCCGGCGCCCGCACATCTCATCCACCGCCGCCATGAGACCGGCGATGAGGGCGGCGTCGCCCGCATTGCGGCCCGAGGAACTGCCCAGCAGCGTTATGCTGTCAATCACCGCAGCCCTCCGGTTACATGCTTCGCTTCCAGTCTTGCGACTCTCTTCTGTCTGGCCAGCCGGAAAAGCCGTAAGACAACCGTCGCCACACCGGGCCGCTTGCCCACCACACCAGCCTCCTCTCCCGTCTCCAATAGAATACGGCGCAACGACGTCACCGGCCGGTCGGGATCAAATCCGGCCGTGACAAGAGTCACCGGACTTCCTACATACACCTCCTCGCCGGGCAGGGGAAGCGGATCAGACCCTGCGGCCACCACGTAACCGGCCCTCTGCGCCAGTTTCAGTAGTCCGGGAAGCGGCATGCTCCGGGGCAAAAGGGAGCTGAACGAAAGAATAAACTTGCCCGGCACGTAGGCATCAATCAGGTTGCGAATCTGCCGCCCACGCCGGAACGTCCACTTGCCGGGAGACCACGGCAGCACCGGAATCCCCCCGCCCTCGCGGATAGCGTTGAGCAGATAGTCAACCGCATGCCTCGAGGGCAGATCGCTTTCCATGCCTACTTCCAGTATTTCCAAAGACTCGTAAGTCACTATCTGTCGGCCGGGAATCAACAGGAGCTCGACGCCCGAGGGGCAAGCTATCCGCGCCGCACCCTCCCGGTGTTCCTCCACGCAATAGCCGCGCCCTTCGAGGGAAACATCTATCCGCTCTACCAGTCCGCCGAAACCGCCGTTCCCGGTAGACAGAACACAAAGCACTCCCTTCCAGTCCCTCTCCGTTCCGGCGCGCTGGGCCGCATCCTGCATGTTCTTCACGGCCGCATCAATCCAACGCGGAATATCGAAACAATCATACAAATGAACATGAATATCCACCAAGGCACGCATGCCGACATCTCCTCTATCACAGTCAGGCCGTTTTTGCCCCGGGAGATGCTGGTTGGCAAGAAATAATGACCCGACTTTCTTCTTTTCTCCATTCGCCCACTCGACTAGTCTCCCGGTGCAACACGCAGTGAACGCAGACAATGTACAGCCCGAACAGGGAATCTCTCTGGTAACGGGGGCCAGTGGATTCGTGGGCAGCGCCCTGGTGGACTACCTGTGCAGATTGGGGCGCCCCGTGCGGGCTATGGTACGTAATCCGGCCGCCGTGTCTCCGCTCCAGGCCAGGGGGATTCCCGTGGTTCTGGCGGACCTGCGCGACTACCAGTCCTTGCTCAACGCAGTACAGGGCGTCGATGCCGTATATCATATCGCTGCTCTTTTCCGCCAAGCAGGTCTGCCCGCTCACGAATTCTACGAGGTGAATGCAGAAGGTACGCGCCGACTGCTGGATGCCGCTTTAGCCGCCGGAGTCAGACGTGTAGTGCACTGTTCCACGGTAGGAGTCCTGGGACACATAAGCAATCCGCCGGCTGATGAGACCACTCCCTACAATCCCGGCGATGTGTACCAGCATAGCAAAATGGAAGGGGAAAAGATCGCTCTGCAATATTTCCGCAGCGGGAAAATACCGGGCGTTGTTATCCGTCCGGCGATGATCTACGGGCCGGGGGATCGCAGAACCCTTAAGCTGTTCCGCATGATAGCCCGCCGCAGGTTCTTCTATGTGGGATCCGGGGAGCTGGAGGTACACTTTGTAGATGTGCGGGACCTGGTCCGCGCGTTCGTGATGGCCATGGACCATCAGGAAATTTCGGGGCAAGTATATATCATTGCGGGCGAACGCGCCCTGCCCCTGCGCGAAATGGTGGAAATCATCGCCCGGGAACTGGGGGTGCCCCCTCCGCGATGGCATCTTCCCGTCCGTCCCATGCAATGGCTCGGCAGTATCTGCGAAGCTGTCTGTACCCCTCTGCGCATCCAGCCCCCCATCTTTCGCCGCCGCGTAGATTTCTTCACGAAACGCCGCTCGTTCGATATCTCCAAGGCCAAGCGCGAACTGGGCTACCAGCCCGCCAGGTCGCTTGAACAAGAAGTCGCCGAAATCATAGCCTGGTACCGGCAACACGGTTGGCTGTAATGCCGACTAGCGGAACTCCCCGGTGGCCGCACCAACCCGCAGAAATCTACGTTCATCTCCCAATTCGAGCCACACTCCCCCGTGGGCAACCGACACTATCCGCACCCCCTCGACCGTATCGCCGCGGCCCACAATCCGTCCGTTGACTATCGCCGCCGACGTGCCCCCCGCCTGACGAATGATACCGGAAACCTGCAACGGCGGCCAGACCGCCTTCCTTTCGGACGGAGCCGCCTGGGGGGGCTGTTCGGATGCCCTTGTCGGTTCTTCCGGAGCGACAGCGACTTGGGCAGTGGGAGAAGCTGCTTCCGGGGACGGCGGACGGGCTGAAGCAGCGGTTGCCCCGCTGACAGGATGAGTTTCTGGAGCTGCCCGCGTCTGCGCCACCGTCAAGTCCTTTTCCCCGGCGGATTGCTCCCCAGACGGCGGCACCACTGCCACGTGCTTCACCGGCTCTTCCGGTGCGGATTCTGCTGGAACGGCAATAGAAGATTCCTTCGTCGGACGGCCGGTCTCCGCCGAAGGTCCGGATCCCGACTTTACCGGTTCTTCCCGGATGTGCTTCGAGGCAACCACCGTCTTCCCGACGCCCAGGTGCGGCAAGGTGCGTACGATGAAAACGAGCAACCCCACCGCACTGGCCGATACCACAAGCACCAGGATCAGAATCGAAAGCAGTGCGATCCATTCTTTCCGGGACGAATCCGTGCTGACTGGTGCGGGCACAGACGGAGATACAATCCGATCTCCCGGAGACTCCGGCGGCCGGCCGCCATCCTCTTCCCGGCGCCGTAATGCTTCCTGGATCAGACTCATCTCACCAGCTCCAGATGCTGGAGGCTCCGCTTGACCTCTTTCAATCCGATGATGGGCGATCTATTCACGAACCCCGCCAGCATCGCATGGTCGGCGATG
>QNAJ01000011.1 GCA_003641465.1 Verrucomicrobiota bacterium
ATCGGGTGGCGATGGGCCCCGGCTCAATGAGGCTGACGGCCACACCGGTGCCGTGCAGCTCCACTCGCATGGCATCCGATACGGCCTCCAGGGCGAACTTGGATGCGCTGTAAGCCCCCATGAACGGCAGGGCTATCCATCCCACCATTGACGACACATTCACAATTCTCCCGAATCCCTGCCGGATGAAGTGAGGTACAAAGAAATTGGTCAATTCCATCAGGCCGAAAAGATTCACTTCAAACTGTCGGCGCAGCATTTCCCGATCCAGGTCTTCCAGTGCTCCCGGTTGTCCGTAGCCGGCGTTGTTTACGATAGCGCCCATGCGTCCGCCAGCGATTTCCAGGGCGCGCCGGGCTGCATGGATCACGGATTCCGCAGATGCGAGGTCAAGATGTACGGGGCTGAAGCCCATTTCCCGCAGGCGGTCCATATCGTCCGGCCGGCGAGCCGTCGGAATCACGGTCCACCCGCGTGACGCCAGCATGCGTGCTGCCGCCGCTCCAATTCCAGATGAGCAGCCGGTGATGAGTACGTTCCGCACTTCGACTCGGGGATACGGCATGGTCAACAGGTTCTATATCTTACCCGCAGTCGGCCGAGACAGGAAGAAACCGACCGGGTAATCATTTGCCGGTACGCTCACTTCGCTGCTGTTTGACTGGTTGACGGCATCTCCGCTGTGAGCAAAGGGCTGCAGATTCTACGGATTCGCTGCTAGGGAGGCGATTCGTTCCAGCGGCAGCGCATCCAGCGCCTGGCGAAGACTTTCAAAATCGACATCGGTTCCGGACACCTCAATCGAAATGCGGGATCCGACCATGAGGGAAATCTCGCCGCAGCGCTCCGTGCGGTCGTATTCTTCCATTACCTTATACCCTTTGTATTCGGTGGTGCGTTCGAACCCGGTGTCGGTCTCTCGTTCCATTTCCACCGATGCCCACGCTCCGCTCGCCATCGCTGAAATACCGGGCATGCCTCCCATATCGGTAAGCTTGATGGTGATCTGCCCTCCATCATCGTTTCCATAAGTGGCCTCAGCGTATGAGACGGATATGCCAAAAGCTGATGAGCGTTCCCCGCTGCTTGAGGTGCGTTCGAATTTCCCGAACGAATCCGGAAGAAGAGCCTTGAGTTTTCGAAACTCTATGGTCGTCGCTGTCTTTTCTTGTGCTGGGACGAAGCGTATGAACGTGACGGAAAAGAGAAGCACCGTCAGCATCAGGCAAGCGCGGCGTGGCAGATGCATCTGAACCTCCTTTCCATCGAAACGATGGTATAACGGCGTTAAGGTTGCTGCAACCGTTTCTTCATGTCGGGAGGCCCTATTCGTCTCCGGCGCGTCCGGCAAGAGCCCCGGGAAGCGGACAGCTCTTACAGCGGCTGTTGTCCCGGAAACAGAAGTCTGCCGCCACCTGCATCAGGCCCTGGCGTGCCAGCCCGCTTCGGTAGATCGCCGCCGGATGGTCCCGGCCGAACAGCAGATGAGCTGTCCGCCGCATGATGCTGTTCAGAGTCTCCGCAGGTACCGCCGTGCGCAGCTCGAAATCATCTCCCGCCCATCCGAAGGCATGTGCTGCCGGCCACAAAACGTTGGCGGCGATGGCTCGGATGCGGTCTTTTCCCACCAGGGCAATGGATCGCGGTTGAATTCTGCCCGCCCAAGCGAGACGCCGGCGCCAGAAGCTTTTTTCAGGATTGAGTTTCCTGAAGAGAAGGCGGACGGCCTCCGATCCCGCCGCATACGCCTGCTTGAATACCTCGATGACATCCTCCCGGGAGAAAAACCAGGCGGCGGCTTCCAGCCGCCGTATGGGATGATTTGCGGGACGGACCCCCGCAGTGACCCATGCCGAACGTTGCATGGCGGAATGCTGCCATGCCCCCGCCTGCCGCCACCAGATATCCCACAGGGAGCGGACGAACCTGCGCGAAGATTCCGGCCATCCTTGCGGGGCGTTCTCCGGTAGGAGGCCGGAGATACCCATGAAAACCGCGTACCACATTAGGGGAGAGTCCTCACAGCGCTCGCGCATCAGGCCGAGCGGCGCGAGGGAGGCAAGCTGCCGGAACGCCTGCTTATTGTGGCGATAGCCCAAGGCAGCCATGATTTCCTCGTAGAGGGCCTGGCTGATACCCGCCTGGTGCGCACGGGAGCGCAGTCGCTGTGATTTTCGCCGGATACGCTCGGCTCCGGCCGCTTCGAGAAAGGCGATACAGAAGTCCAGTCCTTTTGCCTGCAGGTGAGGCGCGCAAGGCGGCGGTTGGCGGCACGCAGAAAATGGGTAGGCGGTCACATCAATGGCGTCGAAGCTGAAGCCCGGGGAGGACCGTAAGGATTCGGCGAGGGGAATGTGCAGTACGCCGGGCCGGAAACAGGCGTCCTGCCTTCGCCCCGGAAAGTAGGTTACGTGAATTCTTACCCATTGATATCGAGGATCATCGCCGTGGTGATGATGCTTCCAGTCGGCTGGATGCACGTGAACCTCGACATCTCCCGCAACCAGGCGGCCGCCCGCCCGGACCCGCGCGTGCCGGAAGTCCGGACCCGGTTCCAGGTTCCAATCCCCTGGATCTTCGACCTGAACCGGTTCGCCATCGCGATCGGTAAGAGAAGCGGGGCGAAGCGACGGGTCATACCAGATGCACTGGAGATGGCGCTCGGTGAAATCCGGGAGGAAATGGCCGGGTAGCTCGCGTACGGCGGGATGGGGTCTCGGCAACAGATCCCGGTAGCGAGTGGAGAGTTCCAGCAGCTCAATGGAAATGGAATCGGCAGACATCGCCCTCGCGGATTTCATAATGTTTACCTTCCCTGCGCAGACAGCCATGCTGGCGTGCTTCGGCGAAAGATCCGTAGCGGATCAGATCACGGGCGGAGACTACGTCAACCGCGACGAATCCTTCGCGCATGTCGGAGTGAATCCTGCCCGCTGCATCGGGCGCTAATGTTCCTCTGGGTACCGGCCATGCCTGCAGGATTTCATTCTCGGTTGTGTAGAAGGTAATCAGATCCAGCAGGTGATAGGCCGCGTGTACGATCCGTTCGGTGGCTCCCTGGCTCAGGTCAAGGGCCTCCAGGAAGACCTTTCGTTCCTCTTCTTCAAGATCGAGCAGCTCATATTCGAGTTGCGCATAAACAGCGACGACCTCGACGCCCTCGGGCTCGCATTTTTCCTTCAGGTTCTGCAGCAGATCATGACCCCTTGCGTCATTTTCTCCCAGATTAGCCACCACCAGCTCGGGAAGCCACGTGAGCAGGCCGCGCTCGCGCGCTGCGCGACGCAGGTCCCCGTCCAGATTTGCCCGGCGCAGAGGGATCCCTTTGTCCAGGAGCTCTCGAAGCCGGTTGAGGCGCTCGACGATCTCTGCCGAGGACCGGTCGTGCATTCGGCCGCTGCGGGCCAACTGACGCTCCAGAAGCTCCAGATCAGCGAGCATCAGTTCGGTCTCCACCACTTCCCAGTCACGCACCGGATCCACGGATCCGGCCACGTGCGAGACCGAGTCGCTTGCGAAGCAGCGCACTACATGGACTATGGCATTCACGCCGCGGATGTGTGAGAGGAACTGGTTGCCCAATCCTTCACCCCGGTGGGCGTTTTTTACCAGACCGGCGATATCCTGAAACTCGATGTGGGCGGGGATCACTTTCTGGGGCTGCAGCAGCACGGCGAGCTGCTGCAGCGTGGGATCCGGTACTATGACAGTTCCGGTGTTGGGCTCGATAGTGGTGAAAGGATAGCTTTCGGCGGGTGCGTGCGCCCGTGTAAGGGCGTTGAAGAGTGTGGTTTTCCCTGCATTAGGCAGGCCGACCAGTCCGGCTTTCAGCATTCTGGTACCTCCGGTCAGGCGACAGCGCGCGTCTGGTCGCTGCGGCACGTTTGCCGGCTTGCAATATCGTATGGCCCCGGCAACAATTAACCGGTCTCATATACCGGCGCAGCGCTGTCCGGGACCATTGAACATTCGGCAGGCCTGGAGGTCAAAATAAAAGCCGCGGATCGAACGGACCCATGTCAACCATGATAAAAGTGGAGCACTTGACCAAGGCCTTTCCCGGTACGGTGGCCGTTGACGACGTCTCTTTCGAGGTACAAGCAGGGGAGATCGTGGGGTTCCTGGGCCCCAACGGGGCAGGCAAGACCACCACCATGCGGATATTGTGTGGTTACATCGCTCCCACGTCGGGGGTGGTCGAGATTGCCGGGCATGATGTCCTGCGCGACTCGCAGGCTGCGCGGCGCAATATCGGATATCTGCCGGAGAATTGCCCTCTTTATCCGGAGATGCGGGTGGATGATTATCTCTTCTTTCGCGGAAGGCTGAAGGGCTTGAGCGGCCGGAGTTGCCGACAGCGCCTGAGTGAAGTGAAGGAGTTGTGCGGACTGGAGGAGATGGGACATCGAATAATCGGCAACCTTTCCAAGGGGTACCGCCAACGGGTGGGATTGGCGGACGCCCTGATTGCGGCTCCCCCGCTGCTTATTCTTGATGAACCGACCATCGGACTGGACCCTAACCAGATACGCGAAGTGCGGGCGCTGATACGCGGGCTTGCACAGCAACACACGGTGCTGCTGTCCACCCACATCCTTCCGGAAGTCGAGGTTACCTGTGATCGGGTGGTGATCATCAACCGGGGCCGTATTGTAGCCGCAGATGCGACCTGGTCACTGATTGAGCACGCGAGTTCTCCCCGGATGATCGTCGAGGTTCAGGCTGACGCGGTGGAACTGAAAGATCGCCTGCTGGGACTGGGCGCGGTGAAAGCAGTGGAGATAGAGCCCGCCGGCAGCTGGGTGCGTGCGAGGATAGAGGGCCATGGCGGGATGGACATGCGTCCCGAGTTGTGGCGCTTTCTTCGGGAAGCCGGATGGGAGGTACGCGAATTTTACAGCGAGAAGAGCACTCTTGAAGAAGTGTTTTCCAATCTGACAGCAGGAGACGAGGCCGAGAAGGCGGCTGTGGAGACGGTAGCATGAAGCGGATATGGACAATGTGGTCCCGCGAACTGGCGGCATATTTTTTCTCGCCCATGGCCTACGTGGTAATGATTTTCTTTCTGGTGGTGATGGGGTTCAGCTTCTGGCTGCTGGCCACCGTGCTTTCGCAGGGTGTGCGGGGCGGCCCTGTCATGAATGAACTGTTTGCCTCGATCTTTTTCTGGTTGACGATTCTGATCACCATTCCAGTGGTTACCATGCGGTTGATCGCCGAAGAGAAAAAGGCCGGCACTCTGGAGACGTTGCTGACCGCTCCGGTGAGGGACAGTGAAGTGGTGCTGGCCAAGTACCTGGGGGCCTTATCGTTCTACATCGTACTGTGGCTGCCGACCTTGAGCTATATTGGGATCATGAAATTCTTCGAGCCGCCCGATACCCCGATTGATCTGGGGCCGATGGTTTCCGGGTACATAGGAGCGCTGCTGGTGGGGGCGCTCTACCTGGCAGTCGGGCTGTTTACCTCCAGCCTCGCGAGGAATCAGATCGTGGCGGCGATCGGCTGTTTTGCAATCTGTTGTGTGTTGTTCCTGGGCGGATTTCTGCCATACCTGGTGCACTCGGAGAGCGTGCGCGATATTGCCACGTACTTGTCGTCGGTCATGTACATGATGGACGCTTCTCGCGGGGTAGTCGACACGCGCGGGATCGTGTTTCACCTTTCGGGAATCGTTCTGATGCTGTTTCTGTCAGTGAAGGTGCTCGAGTGGCGCCGCGTGGTGTGAGGAGCATGTAGGTCATGACACCGCCAGCGGAAAGAGAAAACGCCGCGGCCGGCAACTCAGACGGCTCGGCGTTACAGCACCTGCAGAGGGCGCGCCGGGCCAGGCTTCTGTTTCAGGGGAATCTGATGATCGGAACCCTGTTGCTGGTGGCTGTTCTGGGTATGGTCAACTACCTGTCGTTCCGGCACTTCCTGCGGGTGGACCTGAGCCGTACGAAGTTGTACAGCCTGTCCGACAAGACTATCAGCATCCTGAATTCGCTGACCGATACGGTGAACGTCATCGTTTTCTTTCAGCCTCAACAGGAAATCTATGAAGAAGTGGAAAACCTCATTAAGGAGTACAAGTCGGCCTGCGACCGCCTCCACGTGGAATGGGTCGATCCCGACCGCGATCTCGCCCGCGCGGAAGAACTTGCACGAAAGTTCGAGGTGACCGAGGCCAATGTCGTGGTTTTCGAGTACCACGGCAGGAGGAAGTATGTCACTGCCGACGATATCGCCGAATATGACTATTCGATGGTAGGACTGGGTCACGCGCCGCGCAAAGTGTCTTTCAAGGGGGAACAGGCCTTCTCGTCAGCGATCTACAGCGTGGTGTCCGGCGAGCGTCCCAAGGTTTATTTCCTCATGGGACATGGTGAGCGGGGAATCTTCGACTACGATCCGCAGAAGGGATTCTCCCGGATAACCCGCGAAATAGAGCGGGACAATCTGGAGGTACATACTCTGGACCTCGCCAAGAAAAAGATGATTCCCTCAGACTGCCGTTTGCTGGTAATCGCTTCGCCGCGCGTACCGCTTGCCGACTGGGAGATAGACCTCATCCAGAAATATCTGCAGGACAGCGGGCGCCTGCTGGTACTGGTTGATGCCTATTCGGAGACGGGGCTCGAAGGGCTGCTGGAAGCGTGGGGGGTGAGACTGGACAACGATATCGTTCTGGATCCTACGCGGACACTTACCGGCAGAGAGATCTTCATCACCGACTACGGGAATCATCCCATTACCGAGAAACTCAAAGGGATCTCTTCGATTTTCTACACCCCGAGGTCCCTGAGGCCTCTTGAGGAGGAAACAGAGGGCGAGGCCGCGGACCGGCCACGGGTTACTATCCTGGCCCAAACTTCAAAGGCCGGCTGGGGCGAGCGCACGCTGGAAGACAGCACGGCGCGTTTCGATCCGCTGGAGGATATCGCCGGTCCGGTTCCCCTGGCGGTGGCAGTGGAAAGGGGGCCGACGGCCTCGGAGACGGACATCCGTCCCACGCGCCTGGTGGTTTTCGGAGATGCCGATTTTGTCTCCAACGGTGCCCTGACCGGCGGCGATCGCAATTTCTTCATGAACGCTCTCAACTGGCTGCTGGAGAGAAGGGATCTGCTGGCAATCGCCCCTAAGGAATACAAGGAAACCCGACTTCTGATGACCCGCGGGGACCTGGCCAACCTTTTCTGGCTGACAGTAGTCATCATCCCCGGGACAGTGGGGCTGGCCGGTATGCTTATCTGGTGGCGGCGCAGGGAGTAGGGCACCGATGCGTGGCAAGACGGTACTGATCCTTCTGGCGGTGGCGCTGCTGCTGGCGGCGTACATCGGGTTTTACGAGCGCAAGACGCTTTCCAGCCGCGAGAAGCTGGAGCGGGCGGGCAAAGCTTTCCTCATAGATCCCGAACGTGTATCCCGGCTGGTGATCAGCAATGAGTATGTGGACGTGGAATGCGTCAAGGAAGATGAACGTTGGCGTCTAGTGCGACCGGTGAAGGCCCGTGCTGATCAGGCCGAGATCCAGAGGATTCTGTATGATCTGGAAGCTGTAGAGTACACCGCCCGGATCGGGATGCACGAATTGGAGCAAGAAGGATTGACGCTGGCCGATTACGGACTCGATAAACCGCGGGCGTTGATCACGTATAAGGAAGATGACCGGAGTGTTACGATCTGCATCGGCAAGGATGCCGTGCTGGGTGACAGCGTCTACGCGATGGTCAAGGGCAGTGAAACCGTCCTGTCGGTAGGCAGCGCCGTCTTTACCGGACTGCCCAAAGATGTGCAACAGCTTCGAGACCACGACATATTCTTTTTCAAGCGGCACGAGATTTGCGAGCTGGGCCTGCGGCGGCCAGCGGGATATGTCCGATTGACCAGTATCGGCGCCGATCACTGGCGTTTGAGCCAGCCGGTGAAAGCTCGTGCCAATCGCGTGCGCGTAGGAAAATTGCTGGACCAGTTGTATGCCACGCGGATTGCGAAATTTGTCGCCGACGCTGTTCAGGACGCCACCCTCTACGGCCTGGAGGAGGGTAGTTACGGTGTCGAGGTATATTTGAGCGGCAAACCGGAGCCGGAGGTGCTGCTGTTGGGAAAGGTCGCTGACAAAGATTCCGCCAGGATGTATGCAATGTGGAAATCAGAGCGTAGTGTCTACCTGGTTCCCACCGGAATCGTCGCGGAGATAGCAGTGCCCTTGAAGGAGCTGCGGGACTGGCGTCTGGTTCCCATCAAGGACTTTGAGATAGCCGAAGTCAGGCTGGAGTCTTCGGAGAAGACGGTTGTGCTGCAGAAGGAGAATTACCGCTGGAAAGTGCGCGAGCCGGTCAATGTGGACGCTGACGAGGAGGCGGTCCGCAGCCTGTTGCGCCAATGGACCGCCGCTGAAATAGAAGAGTTCATTTCCTCGCCGGATACCAACATGGCGGTCTACGGCTTGGATGAACCGGTGGCCGACATCGTCTTCAAGCCCGCGCCCGATGCTTTCTCCTGGACTAACGAAGTAGCGCTTTCATTCGGCCGGAAAGTCCCTGGAAAGAAGGATCAGAGATACGTAGCCTGCCGTGGGGAGAACGAGATATGGATCGTCGACGCCGGTATTCTGGATAAGACCACCTTTGACTTTCTCCATTATCGCAGCCGTCAGGTGATGGATGTTCCGTCGTTTACCGTGCGGAAGATGGTATTGGTCAGGGAGGGCGAGACCCAGGCGGTTGACCGGGCTGACAGCTCGGCACCGTTCCGGGCGGAGACCGAAGGACGAGAGGCGCGATCCGACGACGATCTGAAACATTTGCTTGACCAGGTCGCACAGCTCCAGGCGGAAGAGTTGGTCGAGGCCTCACCGGACAATCTGGCGCGATATGGATTGGATGACCCGCGGATCAAACTGACGCTGGAGGTAACCCCTGACAGCGGTGTGGGGAAAACCCTGTTATTGGGAGATGCGACGCCTGAGGGAGGGGCCTTTGCCATGGTTGCGGGAAGCGATCTGGTGTTCCGGATCGGCGCGGACCTGGCGGCGGAACTGTCGCGGGGACTGCTGAAACCCGCGCAGTCTGAATGAGAGAGGATCGGTTGTCGGACCCACGAATAGAGCGGCCCGCAGATGACACTTCCCAGCGTGATTCCCGTGACGCCGAAGATCGCGCTGCGTCTATCCCCGTGATCCGGCCGTCACACGCTCGCGGAGTGAGGCGGGTGAGGAGGGCCGTGTTGCTGATCCTGCTCGCTCTGGCGGGATTAGTGCTTTACCTGCAGGTAGTCGGCCTGCCGCGTCCCCTGGTACGGGCAATAGAATCGCGGCTGCTCGAGGCGGGTCTGCCTGTGCGTATCGGCTGGATCGGCTGGGATGCCCGGAGGGGTCCTGCATTGCGGAACGTGACGGTGTATGAGGATACCCGACGGAGCAAACCCTTTTGTCGGATTGCCGCCCTTTCCTTGCTGCTGAATCCTTTCGGCTGGCCGAAAGGGGAGCGCCTTTTCAGAGGAGTAAGCTTCTCCGGGCTGGAGAAACGGCTGTCCTTTTCCTCCTGTGACGGCAGCCGGAAAAGTGAGCTGCTGCTCAGCGATGGTAAGGGCGCGGTAATTGTGGGCGGAGATTATCTGGCCTTGTCAGGGGTCTCTCTTCGTACCGGCGGACTGCTGGTCCGGCTTGACGGGCGGTTCGGGTTACCGCCGGCACGACCTCCGGAGGAAGCCAAAGGGCCCTCAGAAGTACTGGCCGGGGTGGAAGAGAAACTCAGATGCAGCCCCCGATGGGTTCTGGATCTGGTTGATGGTCTCCGCCAGGTGACTTCGGGGGGTTGCGTTGAGTGCAGTCTGCGCTTCACGGTGCCCGCAGGCGATCCCGTGCGGGGTCGCGCGGTTCTTCGGCTCAGAGGTGAGAACATCCAGCGCTACGAAGCGTGTATCGGACGGATCAGCATGGATGCATATCTCAGAGACGGCACAGTGGATCTCGCGTCTCTTCAGATAAGGACCGGAGAACGCAGCTTGGTGGCCGCAGGCAAGTATGATCTCAGGCGCAATGTCGTCTCGCTGTCGGCGAGTAACTCGCTGCCCTTATCGTTCTGGTCGTGCTTCATTCCAGGGGTGTGGGCCGCCGGGGCGGAACAGGCCGGTCTCGCGCTGCGGGGAGACATGTGGTGGCTGCTGGAGGCCGGCCCTTCAGATCCGGCACACCTTTTCACCAATTTTGCCGCGGTGATTTCGCTTGCCCGCACGGAACTGCGCGGGGTGTGGCTGGAAAAAGCAATGATCGGATTACAGGGCCGGGGGAAGGAGGTGACCGTTGACCCCCTGCGATTGCTGGTGGGGAATGACCGCCCGGGCCGCATTGAGGCCGCCATCCGGATGCATGCAGAGAGTGGGGAGTATGAAGGGTGGTTCCGCGCCAAGGTGGATCCCCATACGGTCATGGGATGGGCCGGGCCGGGCGGGGCCGATTTTATACGGCGGTTCCAGTTTGATTCGGTCCCGCTGGCGACCGGCCGGTTCTGGGGAGCGCTGCAGAATCCCAAGGCTTTCGGTCTACAGGGGAAGGGCATCGGTTCGAACTTCACCTATTGCGGCCAGGAGGTGCTAGTGGCCCGGTCAGGATTTGAATTCACTAACGACTACCTGCGACTGGAGCCTTTTCTGATACGCCGCCGGGAAGGCGAATTGCGGGGCTGGCTCGGCTTTGACTTTGTCAATCAGCGGATTGCCATGGACGTATGTTCCGGAATACACCCGCAGGCAGCAGCTCAGATGGTCGGCCCGGGATTCGCGAGGCTGCTGGAGCGTTTTCGATTCGGGGGGCCGGTATCAGTATGCATGAGCGGCGTGGTGGCTTACGGAGCCACACCCCGGGGAACCGACCTCCAGGGAAAGGTGTTTTGCAATCGGGTGCAGTACGGCCGGCTTTCGGCCGAGCGGGTATCGTTCGACCTGGACGCGCAGGACGACCTCCTCTCCTTCACCAATCTGAGAGCGCGGGCGTACACCGGCAGCGCCTGGGGCGCAGTACAGATCACCAACCTGGTGCCGGGGAAGATTCCGCTGTTTTCCGGTGAGCTGCACGCACGCGAAGTGGACGTCGACCGGCTGACCGAGGAAATGTTCGGGCGGCGCCAGGAGAAACTGGCCGGTAAGCTCTGGTTGGATCTGGAGATCTCCGGGCCGGTTGCCTCGAACGTTCTCGACCGTATGACTGGACACGGATACCTCAAGATAGACGACGGTTATCTTTTCCGTATACCGGTGCTTCTGTTTCTGTCCGAATTTCTCTCCCGGCTGGATCCGCGTATCGGCTATGCTACCCTGGCGGACTTCAAGGCGCACTTCCGCGTTCATGACGGCAAAATACATACGAAGGACGCCCTGCTCATGGGAGGACTGTTCAGCATACATGCCCGCGGGCGGTACTATTTTGATCAGAGGCTCGATTTCATAGTGAGGGTCCAGCTTCTCAAACGGGGGCCCTTGGCCAAGCTCGCCAACATGGTTACCTTTCCGCTGACGAAACTGTTTGAGCTGCATCTGGGCGGCCGGGTCTCACGGCCGCGCTGGAGACCGATGAATTTTCCCAAGGAACTCTTCCTGATTTTCGATTGATAAGCGTTACTATGCCCAGCAGGAGAATGACCAGCCCGGTAATGACCAGCAGTACGCAACGTTCGTGATAGTCCGGCATCATCTTTGTGATCATGCCTCTGCTCTGCGCTACAGCCCGTGGTTGCACAGCTGACCTTCGGGGACAAGATGTCCTGCGCGCAGACTAGCTGGAGTGACGACGAGTGGCAATGTTAACCAATCGGCCGGGGACCACGACGATTTTCCGGACTTCAGCACCTTCAGTCCATTTCTTCACCCGTTCGTCGGACAGAGCCAGGGAGCGGATTTCCTCCTCGGATGCGTCGGCGGCGACTCTTATGCGGGCGCGCACCTTGCCGTTGATCTGTACCGCCAGTTCTACTTCTTCCATGGCCAGTGCGTCTGGATCCGCTGTGGGCCAGTCAACCTTCAGGATGCCCGGTGGATTGCCCAGTTGAACCCAGAGCTCTTCGGCGATATGGGGAGCGAACGGGGATATCAGAAGGATCAGATTGCGGAGAGCATGTGCAAACACCGCTTTGCGGGAGGGCGCGCTGTCCCGATGAACGGATAGGCGGTCTATGGCGTTCAACAGCTCCATTATGCGGGCTACCGCGGTGTTGAAATGAAAGTCGCCTTCAAGATCGTCCGTAATGCTTTGGATGGCCGAATTCGTCTGGCGGTACAGCTCACGTTCCTCCGGATCCAGGAGTCGGCGGTCAATCTTCCCGGGCACCGATTCGCGTAGTACATCCTGATGGTCATAGACTTTTTTCCACAGGCGGCGCAGAAACCGGTAGGCGCCTTCGACGCCCTGGTCACTCCACTCGGCGTCTTTTTCCGGCGGTCCGATGAAGAGCGTGTACAGCCGCACGGTGTCCGCCCCATATTCCTCGATGAGCTTGTCGGGGCTGACCACGTTTCCGCGTGATTTGGACATCTTGTAGAGCTTCCCGTCCTTGGGACTGCGCTTGCAGATCATTCCCTGGGTAAACAGGTGGGCAAACGGCTCATCAAACTCCACCAGCCCCATGTCATGAAGCACCTTCGTGAAGAAGCGGGCGTAGAGCAGGTGCAGGATCGCATGCTCCACACCGCCGATATACTGGTCCACCGGAAGCCAGCGGTTACATGCCTGACTGTCAATGGCGCGGTGGTCGTCGTGAGGAGAAAGATAGCGCAGGTAATACCAGCTGGAGTCCACGAACGTGTCCATGGTATCGCTTTCCCGTTGCGCGGCGCCGCCACACCGCGGGCAGGTGGTATTCATGAACTCCGGGCAACGCTTCAGAGGCGACTCCCCGTGCGGACGGAATTCCACATTATCGGGTAAAAGTACCGGAAGGCGATCTTCGGGCACGGGCACGGTACCGCATTTCTCGCAGTAGACGATCGGTATGGGCGCCCCCCAGTACCGTTGTCGGCTTATCAGCCAGTCACGCAGCCGGTAGTGCACCTGCGGGCCGCCGAATCCCTGCTCCTCGGCATAGGCGGTCATTTTCTGGATAGCTTCGCTGCTGGAGAGGCCGCTGAATGGGCCGGAGTCGACCAGCAGGCCGAAGTCGGTATATGCCTGTTGCATGTCCTCGAGGCGCAAGGTGCGCTCAGGATTCTGTATGACCAGTTTGATCTTAAGACCGTGGCGGCGAGCGAAATCCCAGTCGCGTTCGTCATGAGCCGGAACCGCCATGACCGCTCCGGTTCCGTATTCCATCAGCACGTAATCGGCCACCCACAGGGGGACGGGTTCACTGGTGTAGGGATTGACCACGTAGCGCCCGGTAAAGACACCGGTCTTCTCGGCCGACTCGGAAGTCCGGGCCGCCCGCGGAGTGCGCAGGGACCGCCGCACGTACTCGAGCACTTCCTGCTCCTGGGGCAGCCCGCGTACCAGTTCATCAATATGCGGATATTCCGGGGCTATGACCATGTACGTGCAGCCGTAGATGGTGTCTACCCGCGTGGTAAAGCAGGGTATCGTGTCGAAAGGATCAGAGCCGCCGTCAGGTCGCGGCACCAGGCGGAAGTCCAGACGCGTTCCTTCGCTGCGGCCGATCCAGTTGGCCTGCATGGTCTTGACCCTTTCGGGCCAACCGTCGAGCTTTTCCAGGTCATCCAGGAGACGCTGGGCATAGGCCGTGATACGGAAAAACCACTGCTCCAGCTCGCGCGTCTCAATCGCCGTTCCGCATCGCTCGCAGCGGCCGTTCACGACCTGCTCGTTGGCCAGAACCGTGGCGCAGGAGGGACACCAGTTCACTGGTGCCCGCGCCTTGTAGGCCAGACCGCGCTCGTAGAACTTGAGGAAGAACCACTGGGTCCACTTGTAATATTCCGGCTCGCAGGTGGCTATCTCGCGATCCCAGTCGTAACAGCAGCCCCAGGAGATGATCTGCCGCTTCATGATGGATATGTTCTCGCGCGTGCTGTCCCGCGGATGACGGCCGGTGTTGATCGCGGCGTTTTCCGCCGGCAGACCGAAGGCATCCCAGCCCATAGGGGCCAGCACCTTGAACCCACGCATGATCTTGTATCGCGCTACCGCGTCCCCGATGATGTAGTTGCGGCCGTGTCCCACGTGCAGCGCCCCGGAGGGATAGGGAAACATCATCAGACAGTAGTACTTTTTCCCGGCGTCGGAGACGTCGGTATAGAACAGGCGCCTTTCCTCCCAGAATTGCTGCCACCGCGGCTCGATTTCCTTGAAAGGATATTTTTCCTTCATGCCTGCCAGCTCCGTTGCAGATGCCGGGCGACCACGCAGTGGGCCATGCCCTCCTCACGACCATTATTGATAAATTCGTCGAAAGGCTTTTCGGCGGATTCCAGCGGCATACTGCTCTCGTAAACCAGAAGCGGAACCGGTTCCGGGCTGTG
>QNAJ01000012.1 GCA_003641465.1 Verrucomicrobiota bacterium
CGAAACCAGCAAGGCCGCCGCCGCCAGGATGGAATACAGTGCAGGCACCTCAGCCTCTTCCGCGGGCGGCTTCCGCCCGAGTATCCGGTCGGTGGGCCGGGCGGCTGTGATTGCAGCCGCCACGGGTGCGGTTCCCGGCCGTTTGATTTTGATTGACTTTTTCCGCGTAGCGGTCGGCTTGGCGACTGCTTCGCGCGGCATATCAATCCGGGAGGTTTTAGCCTTGATCTCTTCGGTGGGAGGGCGTTCCGCCTGAGGTTTGCGCACCACCGCGGTGGGCGGAACTGCCGCAGGCTTCTTTACCTTGATTGTGCGGGGTACGGTCCCCGTAGCCGGTGGAGCACCCGGAACAGGAAGTTCAACGGTCCGCTTCTTGAAGATATCTTCCTCCTCCTGCGGAGTAAGAACCTCCTCCATATCCACGCGGGCGGTCTTGGCTTTCTCCGTAGCCTCGGGTTGCGGCCTGACAACTTTCTGTGTATCTCCCTTGGGCCGTTCCTCCTCCAACTCCACCCGCACCGTTGACTTTTTGCTGGCCTCCACCACGTCCGGCGCAATTTCCTGTAATTCCTGGGTTTCCTTCTTCTCGGATGAGACCTTTTCCGGCGCCGCTTCATCAGCAGGCTCGATGCGCACCGTGCTCTTCTTCAGTACCTGCTCGAGCTCGGCGGGTGGGGCCTCATACGCGGTCGGCGCCTCCGGGAGAGTTTCCTTTTTCAGACTCTCCTCGTCCGGAAGCGGTACGCGGGTAGTCTTCCGTTTTGTCTCCGTGGTCTCGCCTTTCTTCGGCGCCGCTGCGGCAGGGCGGGGAATCTTTATCCGCGGTGGGCCCTCGGGCGTCCCGCCGCCGGCTTCCTGATCGGAGTCGTTGGTTGGTTGAGTAGTATCGTTCATCTGCATTTTCCCGTGAACTGCAGAGCTCGAACCCATATAAATATAGGGGCGAATCATGCGGGGGGTCAAAGGAAAAAGCGGAGTTCTGCCCGGTGAGCGATAAGGGCCGGATATGCCGGAGGGAAGGATACGCGGGCCGCTGCAGTCTCGTTCGCGGTGTGACGGCCGCGGGCCTCCTGCTGGCTGCCGCTTGCGGTCCTCTATCGGAGCAGGAACGCGAATACTTCCGCCGGCAGCAGGCCGACCGGCGGCAACACGAGATACTGGAGGGCTTGAAGAGAAATGAGATGCTGGAAGAACAAGCCCTCTTGCTGGTCAAACAGGCCCCTGCGCCCGCGGGTGAAGGCACTACGGCGGAGTGGGTCAAGACCCTGGAGGAACGGGAAAAGGGGCGCATTCGCTTTGCCCGATGGGATATAATCCGGCAACCGGAGAACAAGGCCATCGTACGCTACCGGTACACTGTCACCGGGCCCAACCTGACTGTGACCAAGAAAGCGGTGGAATGGACGGTAGATGTGGGCTTGAGACAGGTCAGTGAAGCGCGCTTCCTGCCGGACGCAGGCGCTGTGGAAACATCATCCGGTATGCGGCCGCGGGAACGTCGAGCACATCGCCGTCGTGCCAGGTGGGGCGAAGAATCGCTCAAATAGCGGTGACACGCGCAGGCTGTCCATGCACACATCCGCCACGCATCGTAGAGCAGATATTGCGGGTATCGTGTCCCTTCTGGTGACCGTTCTCTTTTTTGCGAGCATTCCGGTTTTTCTGAAATTTCTGGCACTGCGCCTGGACGGCTGGACCGTCAACGGCGTCCGGTATTCAATCGCCGCCCTTTTCTGGGCTCCGTGGGTTCTGAGAGGCGGGAGGGGGCGGCTGCAGATGTTGTTTGCCAGCGCTCTGCCGGCCGCGCTGGTGAACATGTGCGGCCAGACCTGCTGGGCGCTTTCCGCATATCACAATGACGCCGGCGTAATGGGTTTCATGGCTCGGCTGTCTTTCGCTTTTACGGTACTTTTCAGTTACCTTCTGCTTCCCGGTGAACGCTCGCTGCTGCGGAGTCGGCCGTTCTGGCTCAGTGTGGCGGTGATTGCGGCAGGCATGCTTGTGTTCTACCGGGCGGGGGCTTCACTGGGCAGGACGTCTCGCTTGGGCATGGCGCTCCTCCTGGCGACCGCGGTATGCTGGGGCATGTACAGTGTGCTGGTACGACAACGTATGTCGGCCTATCCCCCATGGCTGAGTTTTGGGGCCGTAAGTCTCATCACCGCGCCGGGTCTGCTGGTAATGCTTTTCCTGTTTGGAGACTGGCGGGCCCTGACGGTCATACCGTGGTCAGATTGGATGCTCCTGGTCAGTGCGGCTTTAGTGGGCATTACTTTTGGCCACGCATTGCTCTACCGCGCAATCCGCGGACTGGGTGCGGTGGCCGCTGAAGGAGGCCTGCTGGCCATGCCGTTCGCCACCGCAGCGATGGCTGCGCTGGCGCTTCACGAGCGGTTGAGTCCCGGACAGTGGACCGGGGGCATAATTGTGCTCGCCGGCTGTGCTTTGCTGTTGCGCACGCGGGTCGCGGTCAGCCTGCAGGACGAGGGGCAGTCGTGAAAGTGTAGGCCGTCCGCCTGCTTTCTCAATCGAATGCTTGCAGCAGTTGCCGCAGACGCCGCGCTTCACGTGCAGGATCATATTGCGCCATGCGCTGATCCTGACGGCGGAGAACCGCCTCGCGCAGGGTGGCGTCGCGAACTATACGTTCCAGAGTCTCCGCGAGAAGGGGGAAGTCTTTCTCGGAAAACAATATGCCCGCACCCCCCATGGTTTCCGGCACAGCCCCCGCGGCGTAGGCCATCACGGGAAGCCGATGGTACATGGCCTCCAGTATCGGGACACAGAATCCTTCGTGTTCGCTCATGCTCACGAAAACCTTGGAGCTGCGATAGATGGCGTTCAGCTCAGCCTGTGGCCGGCTGCCGGCAAATTCCACGGCATCATCCACCCCCAATTTCCTGGCCAGCGCCACCAGCAGGCAGTAATACTTTTCCATGCCTGCGTAAGAGCCCACCAGCACGAGGCGGGCGTTACCGTCACAATACCGGCGGTAATGCGCCAGAAGCAGGATCAGGTGCTCCAGACGCTTGTTCGGTGCACAACGCCCCACAAAAAGGATCGAAGCGCCGGATCGGCGTCGGGCCCGGATTCGGGAAGCGGCCCGCGGTTTCAAACGCTCCAGATCCAGCAGGATGGGCATCACCTGCACCTCGCGGTAGCCATGCTGCTCCAGTTCCGCGGCGTTGTAGCGGCTGTCGGCCAGGACGAGCCGGGCAGTTCCGGCGAGGCGGGCCATCTGTTCGCGTCCGCGCCTGAGCCGGGCCGCCAGACCGGGATTGACCGCCTCCAAGAACTCCGGCGGTGTAATGTTGTGATAGAGAATGACCTTGTGACACGGCAGCTCCGCAAACAGATCATTGATGTCGGAGCCGATGGAAAGATGCAGAAACGCGATATCCTCCGTGCCGCAGCGTTGCTGCAATTCAGCGGGCGCGATGATTTCCCCTCGCAGCTCGGGATGGGTACAGGAAGGATCGCAGCAGATAGCGGCCTTCCATCCCCAGCTGCGGAAGAGGCTGCGAAGCAGCAGGGCTTCGTTACTGATAGCGTCCCGGCGGCTGAAGCCGGCCAGCAGTTGGTACACCGCTCTCATACACCTTTACACTTGCTCATCTCCCGCACGGCGCGGCAGGGCGGCCGGCGGCAGGCGTGAGAACGCTTCCAGAGCTGCCATCAGACGTTTTTCCACCTGGGGCCAACTGTATTCGCGAAGCACGTATTGCCGACCCTGTCGTGCCATCCGCCGTCGCAATTCCTCTTGCTGCATCAGATACAGGAATTCTTCTTCAAATTCAGGGTAGTTACCGAACCACAACCCTCCGCCTGAACGCTGACAGTGGTCCCTCAAGACCTCGCTGCGGGCGTTTACCAGTACCGGGGTCAGGGCGAGCCATGATTCCAGCACGACGATACCCAGGCTTTCCAGGGAGGACGGATGGCAGAAAAGCAGGGCTCCGGCCATGGCGTCGTATTTCTCCTGTTCCGGCAGGACGCCCAGGTCGTGGATCCATTTTCGATCGGCAACGGACAGGGGGACTTCGCCGCTGCCGGTCAGCACCAGGTGTACAGGAGCGCGGTGCCGCTTACGCAGGGCCTTCATGTACTCAATCAGCAGTGGCGTACCCTTCAACGGCTCCCTTCGGCCGGAGTAGATAACATAGGGTGACCACAGACCGTGTCGGCGCCGGAAACGATCGCCATCGGAATCAAAGGGCTCCAGCCCCATCCCGACCACAGCGCATCGTTCCGGATTGGTTCCGTAAAGGCGCTGGGCGAGCTTCATTTCGGGCACGCTGTTGAAAAGAAACCCGCGGCAACTCTTGAACATGCGTCGCACTGGTCCGAGACGCGCAAAAGGTTCATCGTGAAGGCAGGGGACCACGACTGCTTTTTCGGGATGTGCCTGCGCCACCGCCATGCTGAGCCCGAAGAGATAGGGCCCCGCAATGATGAAATCCAGATCCGCCGCGCGGGTGGAAAGGTGTCTGTAGAGAGCCGTGCTGTGAACATTGTTTCGATACCAGCTGATTTCCTCTGATGGTTCCAAGGTTCCCTGCCGACCGACTTTTTCCTGCAGACGGATGAAAGCCTCGGCATCGCGGGACGCGTCAACCGGAAAGAATTGGACACGCAGGCTGCCGTGGGATTCGGCCCCCGGACGCCGTTCGTTCTTCCAGGTGCGATGGTCCACCGCGCAGGTGGTCAGGAAGCTGACCTCATGGCCGCGGGCCGCCATTCTTTCCGCCAGCCGTCGCAGAAGCGTTTCTGCTCCGCCTACCGCGCGATCGTCGGCGAAGCGCGGGGCAACGAACGCCAGTTTCCAAGTAGATCTCATACCTTCGGGGACAAGGCTGCCACAGCCCACAGGTAGCGGCTGATTCCGGCGCCTGCCGTCATCGGCCGGATTCGTCCATTCTGTTACTCAAGTCAGCGATGCGTTTTTCCAGTTCCGCGATTTTCTGCTCATGATTCCGGAAGACCGCCTCCACACCGGTCGCCAGCAGCGAATTGACCTGGTTCTGCTGGCTCCACATCCGGAATGTGTAGAACCTGAGCAGCTTCCAGATCAGTCGCTTCAGCGGCACCAGCAGAGGAGCCAGCAGCGGGCGGCGTTCCTCAATCGGGAAATCACCGATGTCCACCAGGCAGGCTCCCCGCAGCGCATCCAGATACAGATCCATGAATTCACTCCCGGCGTCCAGGCCACCCAGATTGAGACGCTCCGCCTGTGCCACTGCAGGGTCGGCATAGGCCCCGGCGGCGCGTTTCTGGCGGACGCGTTCCCGGATTTCTTCCACTATCCGCGCGGCGTCCACTCCGTCGGCACCGATCTGAATGCTGTGATCGTTCATGACCACCGGGATAATAGACGGTTCGCTTTCGTGAGTCGAGCTTCCTCGCCCTGTATGTGCTGACTGCGCCCGTCAGCGCTGCATGCGATGCCGCAGGATGGCGCACTTTTTATCCCAATTTGCGGCTTGTACACCTGGGACAACGCCGCTATTGTTTTTAGAGGAACGGTTCCAGAGCGGCAGGGCGGCTGACTATGACGGTGGTTATCCTTACAATTCACGAGGAGATGGGCGAAGCATTATTGGCGGATCTCTGCCAGGGGAAAGCGTCCGGACTTTCCGGTGAAACCGAAGTCGAAGGAACCCCGATCAAGCTGGCGGTGCTCGCCGGAGATCCGCGGCTGAACCCGGACTGGGACAGCCGTGTGGAATCGGCCGACGGGCTGGTGCTGCTGGTAAGGTTCCTCGACGTGATAAGCGTGGACAAGATCCGTGCGATTTACCGCCGACTTCCCAGCGAAAAGGCCGTGCCGCTGGCCGTCTTCATCCTGCGCGAGGAGGGCGAAATAGATTTCAAAATCAGTTGTCCGGCCTGCGGACAGAAATTGTGGGTGAGGGACACTGACGTAAACAAGCGGGGCCGCTGCCCCAACTGCAAGAAGGCATTCCGCCTCCCGTCGCAGTCCCAGCATCTCAAGACGCAGCTGATGCTGCCGGACAGTATACCGATTTTCACAGTGGTGCGGGGAAACGCGGCGACTTCGCGCGGGGCTCTTGCGAACCTGGCTGCCCGGGCCGCCGGTAAGATCGCGGTGGGGGCGCAGCCGGATGCCGAGACCCTGAAAAAGGCTACCGTGCGGGTACAGCTCCAGAATGAGTCGTAAGCACGCTTCCCCGGAATGGGATCTGTTACCTTTCTCCCTATGCCCCCATGAAGACTCGTATAGTCAGGTCTGGATCACCGGCGGAAACCCGGGCGATAGCCCGCCGGCTGGCGCAGCGCCTGGACGCCGGAGCGGTGGTTGCGCTGTTCGGACCGCTGGGAGCGGGGAAGACGGAGTTCGTCAGGGGAGCTGCCTTGGGACTGGGCGTCAGTGACGTGGTGAGAAGTCCGGGCTATACGCTGATCAACGAGTATCGTGGCCGGGTGCCGGTGTTCCATGTGGACTTCTATCGCATCCGGTCAGAAAGCCAGATGGCCACTTTGGGCCTGGAAGAGTATCTGGAGCGCGGGGGAGTGCTCTTTATTGAATGGGCCGAACGTGGGGAGGGCATCCTTCCGGAATCAGCCATCCGCGTCCGTTTCTCCCCCGGAGAGCGCGAGAACGAGCGGATCATCGAAATCGCGCCCGATCCGTGGGCCGAAGGGGAATAGAGCGTGAGCCGAGCGCGGACAGTACTGGCAATGGACCTGTCGTCCGCCCGGGCGAGCATCGCGGTGCTTTGCGGCAGGGAGCTTGTGTGCAGCGAGGCGTGGTGGCAGCAGGAGCGTGATGAAGGCCGACTTTTCGAGGCCGTGCGGAAAGTTCTGGCCACATCCGGCCTGCCCGTCAGGCGGCTGGATGCCGTGGTTGCCGGCCGCGGGCCGGGATCATACACCGGGGTCCGGATGGCGCTGACCGCGGCTCACTTCCTTGCGGCTCCTCATGAAGTGCCGGCCTACTTTGTGGGCAGCGCCGAGGCATTGGCCCTGGAAGCGTGCGAAGAAACCGGGGAGCAGCGGGTGACGGTTATGGGGGACGCGCGCAGGGGAACCGTGTGGTTGGGCCGTTTTCAGAGGGGTGACGACGGTCTGATTTCCCTGGTGGACGATTGGATGCTGCTGCCGCTCGAACAGCTCCACCAGGCGGTGGCGGCAGAGCCGCTGGTGATCAGCCCCGATTGGCCGCGGCTGCAGGAAAGGTTGGGATCCCTGCTGCCGGACGGCGACATCACCCGGGTCCGTCACCGGTATCCGTCTGCCGAGTGGGTAGGACGCACGGCGCTTCTCCGGATGTCCCGCGGGGCAGAAAGCGACCAGCGCGAGCCGCTCTACCTGCACCCGCCGGTTGTGGTCCGACCGGGCTCGCATCAATAACGGAAGCTGCTCCGGCCGATGAACTCACGAAGGATGGACGTCGGTGGGACGGCTGCTGCCGGGACGCTGATAAAATTGGAGAGCAGCTCGAGCAAACGCCGGGCATCGGCGTACTGCTCATGGTAGGGTTTCACCTCTGCCAGAATATGCTCCACCATCGGCTTCAGCACCGCCAGCTCGTAATCCAGCGCTGAGTTGAAGGCCACGTCAGCCTGGTCCTGGAAAGGGAAAACCCACCGCTTCTCCCCGCGCCGCACCGACGGCCACATCTTCAGCGTGGTGAGGGCGTTGTTGCCGCGGAACATGTTGTCTCTGACCAGCCTCCGGATCAGCCGGTTGTCGGTAGTGGAGATGCGATTATTGGAATCCAGATTGAGCTGAGTGAGCGCACTGACATAGATGCCGAACTTTCGATGAGAGGGCAGCGCCTCCGTGAGGCGCGGATTGAGGGAATGGATACCCTCAATGAGCACAATCTGATCTTCGCGGACGCGAAGACGGCGTCCGCGGTATTCCCGCTTGCCGGCGGTGAAGTTGAAGTGCGGAACTTCGATCTCATCCCCGCGGTCCAGCCGAGCAAGATGCTCGTTGAACAGTTCCAGATCAATGGTTTCCAGGTGCTCGAAGTCAGGATTACCCTGCTCATCACGGGGTGTCTGTTCCCGGTCCACAAAGTAATCGTCCACCGAGAGCGTGACGGGACGCAACCCGTTGACCTTGAGATGGATGGAAAGACGTTTGGCGAAGGTCGTCTTGCCGGAAGAAGAAGGTCCGGCGATAAGTACCCATCGTACGTCGCCGCGACGCTGATAGATGCGATCGGCGATCTGGGTAAGTTTCTTCTCGTGGAGGGCCTCGGCAATCCTCACGAAATCGTCTATCTCGTGGCGGGCAATGATCTGGTTGAGATCTCCCACCGTGCTGATTCCCAGGATACGGCCCCATTGTTTGTACTCGTTGAAGATCTGGAAAAGGTGCGGCTGCGGCTCGAAACGACCGAAACGGGGCGCAGCTTCCCGCTCGGGAAACTGAATTACAAAGCCCGGCGGGTAGGGAATCAGGCGGAAGGCGTTTACCGCCGCCGTGGAGTCAGCCAGCGGTCCATGTGCAAGGTCAATGAACCCCTCGCAGCAGTAGACTACGATCTTGGGGGGATTGCGGAACCGAAGCAGGTTGCACTTGTCGGGCTGGTTCTGTTCTTCAAAGTGGCGGATGGCATCGGCAAAGAATATCTTCCGGCGTTCGATGGGCAGGTTCCGTGAGACCAGTTCCCGCATATGCTGTTCCAGCCTTTTCAGCTTCTCGGGGCTGATTCCCTCGCGGTCCCCGAAAGAAATATTGCAGTAGAAGCCGCTGCCCAGGGAATGTTCGATCCGCAGGTGTGCTTCCGGGTACAATTCCCGGACGCACTTGGCCAGCAGAAAGGCGGCCGTGCGGCGGTAGATGCGCCAGCCGTGGGAATCTGCCATGGTCAGAAACCGGACCCGGCTGTCCACTTCCAGGGGGTAGGAAAGAGAGACCACATCATTATTTACCAGAGCCCCCACATAGAAAAGGTCCGCCTCGTCTTTGGGACGCGGCAGCAGGTCACGCACCGGCGTGCCAACCGGACAAAGGACCGTTTCCCCGCCCTCAAGGGTGACGCTGATCTTGTCGCTTTGGAAGACACTCTGCATGTGAACAGCAACAATATAACATGGCAGGATACCGCGCGGAAACATCGGAAACCGGCCAAGCGGACCGGGCAGGGCCGAGCTCCAGGCTTGTCACGAATGCAGCGGCGGTTTAAATAGCCTCGGTGGAGATGGCCGCAGTGAATCCACTGACTGAAAACCGAGCGGCGGAGGAGATCGTTGTTCAGCCCGACTCGCTTGACAGCTATCACCTCCGGGAAAAGGCTCGCCGCATCGCAGAAGCCTTGCCGCGGTCCGGCGGAAAGTTGCTTCTGATCGGGGCCGCGGGGCCGCTGGAGAACATGTTGCAGGAACTCCGCGGAGAATGGGAATCGGTTGACCTGGAGGGCCTGGAATACGCCGGCAGCGGAACTGCGGAGCGCCGTACGGTTCGGCCGGATCATTTTCCTTTTTCTGACGGAGAATTTTCCGGGGTGGTAGCGGTGGATGTTCTCGAGTACATTGCCGACGAGCAGAAATTCGTACGGGAATGTCATCGCGTTCTGCGGGAGGACGGCTATCTTGTCGTGCATGGGCGGCATCTGAAACGATGGTCCCTGCTGAATGTGGCCCGTCGGTCGGCTGCTGTGGAAGAGGACCGCCGGCTGGTACGCCGGGGCTATTCGCAGAGCGCTCTCTTCGACACGCTCAAGGACGGCTTCAACATTGAGACCTTTGAGATCTACTCGCGGTTTCCCTCGGAACTCGCAGCCCTTGTGACGGTGCTTCTTCTTACCGAGTTTCACCCCGCGCCGCTATGGCTCCGCCGCACGCTGCTGGCATTGGGCTGGATTGCCGCGCGATTGGACTGTCTCGCGCTGGGAACCAAGGGATACCGGTTTGTAGCGGTTGCCCGGCGGCGGGTCTGGCGGCCGCGCCGGTCCCCGGTACTCCGCGATGGCTGGAGCCTCGCTGAAGCGGCCTTGGGCGGTAAGATCGGCTCGGCGGCGCCGTTCTGAAACCGGACAGGACCAGCAATCGGGTTGACATAGCCACGTTTGTTGTTAGCCTGATCTGTCTAACGGCCCGGAAAATTGATAGCTGCGGCGCTCGGGCAGCGAATGATGCGCTGAAAGCTGAGCCGGGCAGGTAGTGCTGCCCGCTTATCCGGCGCGATACCGCCGGATCTGCAGCCTGGCTGCAATCAGTAGGGTGTTTGCCGGGAGCAAAGGTACCGATTGCATTGGAGACCGCGGACAATCCGGGTGAGACCGCTGAAAGCCCGGATTGGTGCGGGAAAAGGGAGTAACCCATGACAAAGAGGACCTATCAGCCGTCGCGCATCAAGCGCAAACGTACGCATGGCTTTCGCAAACGCATGGCCACCCGCCACGGCCGGCGCATTCTCAGTGCCCGAAGACGCAAGGGGCGGCGGCGTCTTGCGGTTTAGCAGGGGCGGAGATGGCAGCGCTGGAGCATCCCGCGGAGGAGACCCCGCGGAGACCGGAATCGCTGAAGGCCGAGGGATTGTCGAGGGAACAACGGCTGAGGCGGCCCCGTGAATTCCAGGAAGCATATGCGCAGGGCAGACGATGGACTGGCCGATATATGGTGCTCTGGCTGCGGTCCGGCGAGGGTGCCGCATTGCGCTTGGGCGTGGTGGCGAGCCGCAGGATTGGCGGGGCAGTCAAGCGCAACCGGGCACGGAGGCTTCTGCGAGAGCTGTTTCGACGCGAAAGAAAGAGGATGAGGGGAGACTTCGACGTGGTGCTCGTTGCCCGGAAGGAAATTCTTGACGCAGAGTGGGAAGAACTGGTGGCCGAACTGCGCCGGTTGGCCAAGGCCGCTGGGCTGCTCCCCACCGCAGACGGTCAGGAGAAAGGGCCATGAGGCTTTTCATCGCTGGTCTGATTCGTCTGTATCAGATCCTATTAGGCCCGCTGCTCGGCGGGCAGTGCCGTTTCCACCCGTCATGCTCCGAGTACGCACGCCTCGCCGTTCTGGAGCATGGGGTTCTGAAAGGCGGCTGGTTGGCGGTCAGGCGTATCAGCCGTTGCCACCCTTTTCATCCGGGTGGATATGATCCGGTTCCGAAAAGAGCGGAAGGGTGATGGACAGGAGGGACATAGTCATCGTTGTCATTCTGGTGGTGCTCCTGATCGCATGGCCCTCGATCGACCGCAGTATCATCCGGCCGCTTCTTGAGGGCACCCAGCCTGCGGAGTCGGTCCATACTCCCGCGGGGCAGCCGCCTTCCGCCCGTGCCCCGGCCGGAGAGCCGGCGCTGGAACCGCAGACGTCCATCGCGGAAAGACCGGCTGATGAGGGCGTTCCGGGACCCGAAGGGGAAGGCCGGCTCCATCCGCCGCAAGGCGACCTGGGTCGCCAGGTCGTCCTGGAGAATGCCTTGCTGAGATTGAGCCTGTGTTCGTTCGGGGCCGGAATCGCGTCCGCCGTGTTGAAGGAATATCCTTCCACCGCGGATGCGAGCAGTCCACCGGTCCGGCTCGACTTCGGCGAAATACCCGCCGCGGGATGGTATTTCCAGACGGATAGCGGCCGCGAGAGCCTCTATTTTGAGCTTTGCGACCATACGCCCACTTCCGCGAGTTGGCGCGCCGCCTACCAGGGATTCGAGCTGGAGAGATCTGTCTGGCTGGGAACCGGATATGTGGTCAACGTAGAGGACCGCATCACCGCCGGTACGGAAGGCGGCTGTCTGGCGGAGCAGTGGCTGACACTGGGAATGATGGAACAGCACGGCAGAAAGACACGCTACGCCTTTCTCGGGATGGATATCATGCGCTCCGGCGGAGAAGGGGTGGTGCATCTGGCCTCCCGCATACCGCGCATGTTTGCGGCCGAGAAAAGGAAGCGCGGTTTGGGGATAATGCCGGAGTCGATTGTGGTGCCGGTCATAACGAATGAACTTTCCGCCGATTGGGTGGCGGTCAAGAACAAATATTTTGTGCAGTTGGCCCGCGCCGAAGGGGGACTGAACGGCGCCTGGCTGGTTGCGCGGCGCGCTCTGAAAAAAGGCGAACAGCCCGACAGCCTGACGGCGAAGCGGATGACCCGCGTAAGCCGCGTAGGTGGAGCGGCGGTGCTGCCGCCGCTGCGGCTGGATCCCCACGAGACTATGGCGCGTCGCATCTTCTACTATATCGGGCCGAAGAAATATTCGCGCCTCGCAGCCTTAGGATACCGTGCGGCTGAGATCATGGAGTTCGGCATGTGGACCCCGATCAGCCGCATCCTTCTGGCAACTCTGAACTGGATTCATGACCACGTGTGGCCGCACAACTACGGGTTGGCCATAATGTTGCTGACCGTTCTGATCCGCATTGTCTTCTGGCCGGTGACACATGCCAGCACCGTCAGCATGAAACGCCTGCAGGAAATCCAGCCGCTGATCAACGAAGTCCGGCAGAAATATAAGGACAATCCCCAGAAGCAGCAGAAGGAGATGATGGCCATATACCGGGAGCATAAGGTCAATCCACTGGGCGGCTGCCTGCCGATGCTGATCCAGATTCCGGTTTTTATTGCCCTGTTCGTGGTGCTGCGCAGCGCAATCGAACTGCGATTCGCTTCCTTCCTGTGGATTCGCGATCTGAGTGAACCGGAACAACTGCTGGCAGGTGTGCTTCCCATCCCGCTGAACATCCTGCCCATCCTGATGGCTGTCACCATGCACTGGCAGCAGAAACTGACGCCTTCAGGTGCCGACACCCAGCAGCAGAAGATGATGCTCTTTTTCCCGGTGCTGATGCTGGTGTTCCTGTATAACTTCCCCTCCGGGCTGGTGCTTTACTGGACGGTCAACCAGTGCCTGATGATCGCGCAGCAGCTTGTTATCAGGCGGCAGCTTCACAGTGCATGAACGGTAACCAGGGATTGAAAAGCGGCAGGCCGGAGGTGAGCCGATGAATCAGGAAGTGGACGAAGTGCCCGATCAGGTTCGGGGAGATGACATGCCCGTGCCGGCGACTGCGCCCGAGAAGGCGCGGGCGGAACTCGAGCGCATCGTGGAGCTGATGGGGTTTGAAGCCGAGATCCAGGTGTTCGAGCAGGAAGGCGGCAATCTTCTTCTTCACATCGAATCGCCGGAAGCAGCGCGGCTGATCGGGAAGCACGCTCAGGTACTCAACGCTCTGCAGTACCTGCTGAACCGGATTCTTTTTTCTTCCGGAATGCAGGGGATATTCTGCTCCGTGGACGTGGAAAGGTACCGCGAGCGGCACCGGGACCGGCTGCTCCAGGAGGCCTTCGCCGCGGCGGATCAGGTCCGCCGCACCGGCCGGCCGGTGCGGTTGCGTCCCATGCCGGCTGCAGACCGCCGGGTTATTCATCAGGCCTTGAAAGATCACCGGGATATCCACACGGAGTCCGAAAAAGCCGCCCAGCAGGGGATGAAGCGGATAGTCATCCGGCCGTCGGGACGCTGAGGTTGAGATCCGGTGCAGCGCGAAATCAAAGAGCTTGCCGACGGGAATTTCGATCTGCTGGTCATAGGAGGTGGTATCAACGGGCTGGCGATTGCGTGGGAAGCCTCCCTGCGCGGTCTTCGAGTCGCTCTTGTCGAGAGAGAGGATTTCGGGGCCAAGACTTCCTCCGCATCATTGAAGATCGTCCACGGCGGCCTTCGCTACCTACAGCATCTTGACCTGCGGCGGATGCGCGAGTCTATCCGGGAGCGGAGCACCCTGCTGCGCGTCGCGCCCCACCTGGTGTATCCTTTACCTTTTCTGGTTCCCACCTATGGACATCTGCTCAAGGGTCCCGAACTGATGGCCGCCGCGGTAATAGCCAATGAGATCATCAGCTTCGATCGGAATCGGTACGTCCGCGATCCGGCACGCCGACTCCCCGGCGGTCGAATATTCCTCCCGCGGGCCGAGTGCCGCGACCTGGTCCCCGGGATTCCGGAAAAAGGGCTGACCGGCGGTGTGCTGTTCTACGACGCCCAGATGTACAGCGCCGAAAGGTTGAATATGGCGTTCGCCCTTTCAGCCTCCGAGCAGGGTGCCGTGCTGGTGAACTACGCCGAGGTCACCGGATTTGAGCGCCGGGGCGGACGCATTGCCGCCGCCGTGGTTCGTGACAGGACCAGTGGCGCGGATTTCCTCGTCCGGGCGGACATGTACGTGAATAGTACCGGTCCCTGGTCCGACATTGTGCTGGGTCTGCTTGAGAGCCGGAATCCCCGCCGGATTGTCCGGCGGTCCAAGGGCATTCAGATCGTCGCCCGGCCGCTGACTCGTGGTCCGGCGGTGGCTC
>QNAJ01000013.1 GCA_003641465.1 Verrucomicrobiota bacterium
GAGCCTGGTCTACAGCGCGGTGCACTTCGCCAAGCCATGCCCGCCGGTGATACCGGTGCACGCGGATTGGCTTGCCGGCCTGAAACTGCTGCCGTACATGTTCGGTGAACCGTGGCGATGGCACGACGGCTTCATGTTCCTCACCATCTTTTTCCTCGGTGTATTTCTCTGTGCCGCCTATGAGACCACCGGCCGTCTTTACCTGCCCGCAGGGGCACATGCCGGTGTGGTGTTCGTCATGAAAGTCGTTTCATTCCTGCTGGATCGCGATCGTACTGTAGCGCCGGTCCTTTTCGGACCGAGTGCAGTAATAGTCAAAGCTCCGGCTGCAACGATTATGGCGATATCCCTGGCGGCAGCCGCCGTTTGGCTGCTGAGGCACGGTCATGCACCTTCTGCAAGGAATACTGGGACTTCTATTCCCTCGTAGTTGTGTGGGATGCGGTGTGGCCGATCCCACACCACTGCCACACCTGTGCCGGGATTGTCTGATGGAGCTTCATCCGATCTGTGATCCGTTCTGCCGTCGCTGCGGCCGTCCGGCATGGGGACTGATAGATGGCGATTACGAATGCAGCTTCTGCCGGGAAACGCGACCGGCTTTTGATTCTGCCCGGTCAGTGATGCTGTTCGAGGGGGTCCTGGCGGAGATGATACGGATGTTGAAGTACCGGAGCGCCCTGTGGCTCGCCACGGACCTTGCGGCTTTCCTGCAGCATGGCTGGGAAACCTTTTTCCCGGCAGACAGTTTCGATATCATCACGTATGTTCCACTGCATGCATGGCGACGGCGTCTTCGTGGCTATAATCAGGCCGCCCTCCTGGCCCGGGGTCTGGGGAAGAGCGATCGCCGGGCACTGGTCCGCTCCTGTCTGATTCGCACTGTCCCCACTGCCAGCCAAACCCGTTTGACAGCCTCACAGCGCCTGACTAACGTTAGGGGCGCTTTCGCGGTGAGAATCAGCAGTCGTAAATGGGTGGAAGGCAAGCGGATTCTGCTTGTGGACGATGTAATGACAACGGGTGCGACCGCGTCGGAATGTGCCCGCGCGCTGAAGGCCGCCGGGGCGCAAAAAGTGCATGTCCTCACGGTGGCGCGTACGCTATACTGAGTATGGGAACCGGTGATGAGACTCTTCAGACGTCGCAGGAGCACGCCTCCCCGTCCCCGGAAGCGGGACATTCCCCGCGGTCTGTGGACCAAGTGCCCCTCATGCAGTGAGCTGATCTTCCGCCGGGAACTGGAAAATTCGCTGAATGTCTGCCTGAAGTGCGGGCACCACTTTCAGCTTTCCCGCGAGAGGCGCATCGAGCTGCTGACCGAACCGGGTTCGTTCCGGGAGTGGGACGCTGATCTGGAAAGTGCCGATCCCTTGAAATTCACCGGTACCGACTCCTACGAGTCGAAGCTGAAGGCCAGTATTTCCAAAACCGGCTACCGCGAGGCGATAACCTCGGGGGAGGCTCTGATCGGGCCGCACCGGGTGGGATTTGCAGTGATGGATTTTTCCTTCTTGGGGGCCAGCATGGGTTCGGTAGTGGGGGAAAAAGTGACCCGGCTTTTCGAGCGGGCCACCAGCCGGCGCTGGCCGGTGGTGATCGTATGCGCTTCCGGCGGCGCGCGGATGTATGAAGGCATGCTCAGCCTGATGCAGATGGCCAAGACCAGCGCAGCGATCGGGCGACATCGCGCCGCTGGGCTTGCGTATATTCCCATCCTGACCCATCCGACCACTGCTGGAGTCATGGCGAGTTTTGCAACCCTCGGAGACGTCATCATCGCGGAGCCGGGAGCACTTATCGGATTTGCCGGGCCGCGGGTGATCCGGGAAACCACCCAGCAAGAGCTTCCGGAAGGGTTTCAGCGTTCTGAGTTCCTGCTGAAGCACGGACTCCTGGACATGATCGTGCCGCGTACGGAACTCAAGCAGACGGTGATAGCCCTGCTGGATTTCATGCGCCCGGCGAGTACTGCGCAGAGTGAAGGCGGCGATGCCTGACGATCTATCCGCTCCCCTGCTCGACTCTTTCCTGCACCGCAGGTCCTTGGGAGTAGTTCCGACCCTGGATGTGATCCGCCGTCTGTTGAAGTTGACGGGCGGTCCGGAAAGATCCTTTGCCGCTGTCCACGTGGCGGGAACCAACGGCAAGGGGTCGGTATGCGCCATGCTGGCTTCGATTTTGCAACAGGCGGGGTACCGCGTAGGTCTTTACACCTCACCACATCTGCGGAACTTCCGCGAACGTATCCGGGTGGACGGGGAGCCGGTGCAAGAAAGTCTCCTCAGGGCATGTCTGCAGAAAGTCGAACAGGCCGATCGGGCCACCGGTCTCCGGCCGGCGACTTTTTTCGAAGCAGCCACTGCGGCGGCTTTCCTCTGCTTCAGACAGGCCGGGGTGGATATGGCGGTCATCGAGACCGGCATGGGCGGACGGTGGGATGCGACCGTACTGTGCCGCCCAATACTGACGGTAATCACACCTATCGGCATAGATCACACAGAATTCCTGGGGACGGAACCAGCCGCCATTGCCAGCGAAAAGTGCGG
This sequence comes from Verrucomicrobiota bacterium, assembly GCA_003641465.1. Lineage (GTDB taxonomy): Bacteria > Verrucomicrobiota > Kiritimatiellia > B70-G9 > B70-G9 > B70-G9. Next base: position 2,550 of record QNAJ01000013.1, read on the forward strand.
CATCCTCAAGGCCGGGATAGCTGCGCTCACAGCCGAACAGGATGAAGAGGTGATGGCCGTCATCCGGCAGGAAGCGCGGCGCAGGAAGTCACCCCTGCGGCGGGTCAGTGACCTGGTGCGCGTGGAACGTTTCAGTTCGGGATTGCAGGGGCAGGAGCTGGTGCTGGAGACAACGCACGGCAGACTCGAGATCCGTCTTCCTCTCGCGGGCACGTTCCAGCGGGAGAACAGCGCTCTTGCCTGTGCTGCGGCACTGATGCTCGCCGAGCAGCACGCCGGACGGCCCGGGCTTGAGCATATCCGCACAGGCCTGGAAGGTGTGGAATGGCCCGGGCGTTTCCACGTTGTGGGTACCTCGCCGCCGGTCATTTTGGATGGTGCCCACAATGTACATGCAGCCCGGTCGCTGGCGGCATCACTGAGAGAAGTTCTGGGAACGACAAGGATCGCAGTTGTCGCCGGGTTTCTGAAGGACAAGGACGTGGAGGGAATCGGCGCGGTTCTGGCGCCGCACGTCGGATCTTGCTGGACCGTGCGCCCGGATTCGGAGAGGGGTATGGATGCAGCGGAGGCCGCCCGGAGACTCAATACGGCAGGCATCAGAGCGGATCCACGGGTCCGCATGGCTGAAGCGGTTGAGGCTGCGCGGCGATGGGCAGTAGCGCATGGCAGTGTGGTACTGGTCACGGGGAGTCTGTACCTGGTGGGCGCGGTGCTGGAAATGGTGGCGGCGAAATCTTGCTCCCCGTCGGCAGGCGCCGGAGAGGCACGGATATGGCAAGGATATTCATAGCCTGTGGTGGAACCGGCGGCCATTTTTTTCCCGGATCGGCCGTTGCGGAATGCCTGCTGAAACGCGGGCATGAAGTCACGATTCTATTGTGCGGAAAGGATGTTGAGCGTTCGTTGCTCGACTGGAACGGATCGGAGATAGTCACCGTGCGGTCCAGCCCGCTGAGTGCGTCGCCATATAGGATACCTGCGGCTGTTCTGACCAATCTGACGGCTCTGGCGAGATCTCTCTTGATGCTCAGCAATGCGGATGTCGTGGTAGGAATGGGAGGCTACGGCGCGGCACCGCCACTGGCTGCAGCGAGGCTGCGAAGAGTCCCGATAGTCCTGTTCGAGGCCAACGCGGTACCCGGCAGAGTCACCCGCCTGCTTGCCAGCAATGCGTCGGCAATTGCCTTGGGTATGCCGGAGTGCGAGCCTTTCCTTCGGAAAAGGGTGAGGAAAACCTGTCTTCTCCAGGTGACCGGTGTGCCGGTGCGTTCCGCGCTGGTCCAGGCTGCCGAGTCGGTTACCCGTCCGGAGTCCGGCGGTGACGGAGACAAGGACAAGAGGGTCCTGGTATTCGGCGGGAGCCGTGGCGCGCGCTTCCTGAACGAGACGGTGGCCCAAGCACTGGCCCAGTTGAAGAAAAGCGGGGTTGACGTTCAGGTCGATCATGTGAGCGGTGCAGGAGCGGTGGAGATTGTGCGGTCCCGGTATGCCGAAGCGGGGATTACTTGTGAAGTGATGGAGTACACTCCGGAAATGGCTCGGCTGTACCGTCGAGCGACCTGCGCGGTAACCCGCGCCGGCGCATCCACCTGTGCCGAGCTGGCTCTGTTCGGACTGCCGGCTCTGCTTATCCCATACCCGTTTGCAGCCGGTGATCACCAGGCACAGAACGCGGCTGCACTGGCAGCGGACGGGGCGGCGGTGGTGTGCAGGCAGGAGAGCGCGGATGTGCGCACGGTGGCCGAGCAGGTGCGGCGGCTGCTTACCGATGCACAGTTACGTGAGCGTATGTCCCGGGCGGTGCGCAAGCGTGCGCGGGCGGACGCCGCATGGCGTGTGGCTGACATGGTGGAGGCTGTTCTTGGGCTGACGCCCGCGGCAAGTAGCGAGAGAGGGATGGGTTGACCGGTACGGTATGGGTGAAGAGGGCGGCCGAATTGACAGCGGTTCCCATACGCCTGGAGAAATTGCAGGAAGAAGCGCGACGGGCGGGGCAACTGCTGCAGCGCAGAGGATCGGTAGTGCACTTGGTGGGTATCGGGGGGGTGGGCATGGCAGGGTTGGCGGTTTTTCTGCGTGCCCGCGGACATCATGTTGACGGCTGCGACCAGAGTCCCGGAAAGCTGATCAGATGGTTGCAGAAGGCCGGGATCCGGGTCGCCATCGGACACGACCCTTCACATATCTGCGGGGCGGATTGGGTGGTGCGTACCTCGGCGGTTCCGGATACATGCTCCGAGATACAGCGGGCGCGGGAAACCGGAACGCCGGTTCTCCTTCGAGGGTCGGTCGTGGCAGCGCTTTCTTCCTTGTACCGCACCGTGGCGGTTACCGGCAGTCACGGGAAGACGACCACTACAGCCATGCTTTTCCAGGTTCTGAAGGGAGCGGGAGTGACTTGCAGCTATCTTGGAGGGGGATGGGACCGGGTTGCAGCGGGTCCGGCATCCGCCGCCGGAGGAGACATGCTGGTGGCTGAAGCGGATGAGAGCGACGGCACCATCGGATGCTATCACGCAGCCTTAGGCGTGATCACCAACATGGAATTCGACCATTGTCCGGCGTATGGAGACCGCGAAACCATGACCGCCGTTCTCCGGCATTTCGCCGGGCAGTGCCGCGAGGCGCTGTTTTTCCCGGCCGCCGACCTGGTCTGCAGAGCTATTGCGGATGCGGCGGCCAGTCCACGGATTTCTTTCGGTCTGTCTCCGGATGCGGATGTAAGCGCGCGGCTATTCCGCGAATATCCGTGCTGCGTTATGGATGTTCACGGGAACGGACTACGGTTGGGATCCCTCGAGCTGAGCGTTGGGGGGCGACACAACGCAATGAACGCCCTGGCCGCCCTCGCAGTAGCATTACACCTCGGCGTAGATTTCAACCGCATCCGGGATGCCCTGCGCCGGTTTGTTCCCGTGGCGCGGAGATTCGATCGGTGGACTACGGCAGCGGGGATTGTGGTAGTTTCAGACTATGCCCATCATCCGACCGAAATAGGACACGTATTGCGCGGAGTCCGGGCGGAAGCTTCCGGTCGGGTATGGGTGATATTCCAGCCTCACCGGTACAGCCGGACCAGGCAGTTGAAGGATGGGTTTGTTCGCGTCTTGGCGACAGTGGACCGGCTCTACCTGACACCGGTATTCGCCGCCTCGGAGCCGGTGATTGCGGGCGGAACCACAGATGACCTTGCCCGGAGCCTCCGGCAGCGGGGCTGTCGGGTGAGTACTGCGGAGAGCCCGCTGGCGGCCTGGACGCACATCCGTCCGCACCTGAAAAAGGGAGATGTGTTGCTTCTGCTGGGGGCGGGCGATATAGAAGATATTGTGGAGAATGTGCTTCGGGATCTCGGGGTGAAGCGGGAGGCACGACACGATCAGTGAAGCGTCGTTTTCAGAGGGTGGCGGTTCTGATGGGAGGGCCCTCCTCGGAGCGCGAGGTGTCGCTGGCCAGCGGTAGAGCGGTGGCCAGCGGCCTGCGGCAGGCCGGATACGAAGTGGTAGAGATTGAGCTCGAGGACCGCGAGCTGCGGCTGCCGGATAATATTGAAGCGGTTTTTATCGCCCTTCACGGGGAATTCGGGGAGGACGGAACGGTACAGGAGATTCTGGAGCAACGTGCCATTCCTTATACCGGGTCCGGACCGGCGGCCAGTCGCGCTGCTTTTGATAAGATCATCAGCAAGCGGATATTCGTTTCGGCGGGGCTTCCTGTGGCTCCCTATGAGGTTATTCGCAGACCGGAGGAACGGACTCTACCGCTGCCGGTGGTGATAAAGCCTCCGCGGCAGGGATCGAGTATCGGGGTACACCGGGTAACGGAAGAAGCGGACTGGGGGGAAGCGTTTGCGGATACATTCCGTTACGATGGGGAAGTGATTGTAGAGAAGTTCATCGAGGGACGGGAGCTGACTGTGGGTGTGGTGTGTGACACGGTTCTGGATCCCATAGAGATCCGCGCTCCGCAGGGCGAATACAGTTATCATGCGAAGTACACCGCGGGTACCACCGAATATCTGGTACCTGCACCGCTGAAAGAAGAACAGGCGGCGCTCCTGAAGGAATACGGCTGGCGCGGATTCGTTGCTTTGGGATGTCGCGGCTTGGGAAGGATGGACATGCGCATGGATCAGCGGGGTAATGTGTATCTCCTGGAGATGAACAATATCCCCGGCTTCACTGAGACCAGCCTGCTGCCCAAGGCGGCACGCGCGGCGGGCATTGAGTTTCCGGATCTGTGTGCACGGATAATGGAGTCGGCGACCCTGGAGAAGTGGTCGGCGGCCCCTGGAGCGGTGACTCGATGAGAAAAAAATCCCGCAGAAACGCGGCCACACACGACTTGTTCGTGCTGCTGCGCGGAACCGAGGTCCACCGGCGGCGCCGGACCGGCCGCACCCTTTCCAGAGTTACCGTCCTGGCGTTTCTGGCGGCGGCGGGTCTGGCTGCGCTCTCATACGGAGTGATGTACGCCGGCCGGATGATTTTCGTGGAAAGTCCTCTTTTCCGCATTCGAGAACTCGATCTTCATTCTGACGGACGGCTGCGACCCCAACATATCCGGGAATATACCGGACTACGCACCGGGCAGGGGATTTTTGAGGTGGATTTCGGGGAAGTCGCCGCGGCGTTACGCAGTGTGCCACTGGTGGCGGATGTAGAAATCGTAAGGCATCTGCCTGACCGACTGGAGGTCTCGGTAAAGGAACGTATCCCTCTGGCCCGCATTCGCGGGCGGCGGCGCGGTCTGTTCTACGCGGTGGACGCCGAGGGATACATTCTGGCGCCGACCTACCGATCGTCCGCCTTGCCGGTGATTGAGTGGAGGAATGCGGACCAACTGGCTCCCGGTGAGCTGATCCGCGACCCGCGCGTGCGGGATGCTCTGTTTACGCTGGATTTCGTTCAGAAGGAGATGGCGGAATCGCAACTGCGGATCGAGAGGATCAGAGTCGGCGATCCGGAACTGCTGGACCTTCAGCTCAGCGGGGGCACCCGCGTGCTGCTCGCCAGAGAAGACCTGCCCGAGCGGCTGAGGAAGGTGGCCGCGATCATGCAGACCTGCCGTCGGCACGGCCGGCGTGTGCCGTCATTCATAGACGCTACGGTTGACGGCGACTATCCGGCAAGGTTTAGATAGGAACCGAAGGCGACGCCGACGGCGCGGTCCGGCGCTATTTTCGGAGACTAGCGGTTATGGCGGTGGAACCTCTGGTATCACTGGAGATCGGTACGCACACAGTACGCGTCCTGGTGGGTGAATTTCGGCAGGACGGCCACCTCTTGATAACCGGCATCGGTGAGGTGCCGTCACGGGGGGTGCGCAAAGGGGAAATTGTCAATTTCGATGCGGCGGCGTCGTGTTTGAAAGACGCGTTGGATTCCGCCGAGGAACAGTCACGGACCGCGATAAGGTCGGTGTATCTGGCAGTCGGCGGCCCTCATATACGCAGCCAGGTGAATCGGGGACAAATTCCCGTGATTCCCGCCGGAAGCGAAATCAGCAGGGAACATGTTCACGACGCCCTGGAGTCCGCGCGTGCGGTCAGCATCCCCGAAGACCGTGTGATTGTTCACACCATCCGCCAGCGGTTTGTTGTGGATGAACACAGCGAGGTCCTGGATCCCACCGGTATGAGCGGCAGCCGTCTGGATGCCTATGTGCTGGCTATCCACGGGTTGAAGAACCGGATATCCGATCTGGCTCACGTGGTTGCCGCCTTGGATGTCGACGTGGCGGATGCAGCCTTTTCCGGCCTGTGCGCCGCTCTGGCGGTAATGAGTCCTGAACAGAAGGAAAACGGATCGCTTCTGCTGGATCTGGGTGGCGGAACCACCGACTATTTGGTGTATGCCGACCGTGCCATCGTAGCCGCTGGCAGCCTGGGTATCGGCGGCGATCACGTCAGCAATGACATTGCGGTAGGACTCGGCAGTATTGCGCTTTCGACCGCCGAAGAGGTCAAGGTGCGCTACGGCCGGGCGCTGGTTTCAGCGGGATTCGAGGAAACCGTTCCCTTGGGGACCCGACCCGGTCAGGAGACTCCCGCCTACCGCCGGGATCTGGAAGTCATCATTAATGCCCGCCTGAGCGAGCTGTTCGAGATTGTGAGGGAGATTCTCGCGGACCAGGGGCTGCTTCCGAGGCTGGGGGCGGGAGTGATACTGACCGGTGGAGGTGCCCGCATGGACGGCATCGTAGACCTATGCCGGCAGGTGATAGGGTTGCCATGCACGGTGGGGCTGCCGCGGGACGTCAGCGGACTGGCGGTTGCGGGAGAAGCCCCTGAGTATGCCACCGCGGTCGGCCTTCTGAAGTATGCCTATCGCGCCCGTGGAGAAAGATTACGGCCTCCGTTGATACGCAGGCTTCTCGAACGGCTGCCTCTGGGGAGGTGAGAGCGCTTCAATGACGGAGAACCAGCAGAACCGGATATCGGTCGTGGGCATCGGGAGCGCAGCTGCACGTCTTATGGATCTGCTGCAGCCCCGTGTCCCCCGGGAAGTGCGGTGCCTGGCGATAGATAGCGATCGGCGTGTCCTGGAGACCCTTTCGGTGGAATCTTTCGCTCTGGGCAGCGGCAACCGTGCCTCTCTGGGAAGCGGAGGTGATCCGCGCCGGGGGCGGGAATGGGCCGCCGCGGCAGCCCAGAGATTTCTTGATGAACTCGATCCCGCCACGGCACTTGTGGGCGTGGTTTTTCTGGGCGGGGGGACAGGTTCCGGTGCGGCACCGGTCCTCTTGGGCGAAGCATACCGGAGCGGCATGTTCACTGCTGCGGTCGGCGTAGTTCCGCTTGAAGCCGAGGGCCCGCGACGCGGTGACATTGCGGCGGCGGCATTGGACGAGCTGCGGCGGTCGAGCGATGTGGAGGTGCGGGTCAATGCCGATGACCTTCTGGGGACCCTGCCTGAAGACCTCTCTGTGGAACAGGCCTTCGAGAGAGTATACGCCTCCCTGTCGGCGGCGATGACCGTACTGGCCGGCGTCATTGCCGGACGATGCGTGATAAACGTCTCTCCCGCAGATCTGGCGGGTGGTGGGGACCACGCTGTATTGTCCGTCATGTATTGCGGCAGCGATACGGGATTCGTACGGAAGGGAGAGAAACAGGAACTTTCACACAGTGGCCTGGTTCACCCGAAGCGCGGTGTGCTGCTTCTGCTTTCCGGCCGGCAGACCCCGATGCACCGGATGAACACGGTGGTGGAATGCGTCCGGGCGCTGCTGCCGGACGTGGAAGAACTTAAGGTGGGTGCCGCCGTGGATCGCAGTCGCAAGGGCGGGCTGGAGGTTCTGCTGCTGGTGAGCGAAACATCATCCGCTGCCCCGATGAGCTCCCCGACTTTTGCCGGGACGGCTTCCATCCGCGGGTCCCACGGGCGACCGGTACAGGAGGAGTTCGCTTTTGAGGCTGCCCGCCGTGGACGATTCAAGGATGTGCAGCCGACTATCCATGCCGGACAGGATCTGGATATCCCTACATTCATCCGGCGCGGTATCCGGCTCCGCGGCCGCCCGTCCGGATGACGCTTCTTTTCTACCGTGCGCAGCGAAGGACTCCCGTAAGGATCTCGCGGCCGATCGTCGTAGGAGGGCCATGGCCGGGTAGTACCCGGGTGTCCGGATCGAGTTCCGCCAGCCGTCGCAGTGATTCCTGCAGCTTCTCCGGATCTCCGCCCGGCAGATCGGTGCGACCCACGCCGCCGGCAAACAGCGTGTCGCCGGAGAAGACAGTGCCCTCCGACAATATGCAGATGCTGCCGGGCGTATGTCCCGGCGTCGGCAGAATGCGGATGGAACTCCACTCGTCGGGCAGCCGCTCCTTTGTGATATCGCGGACTTCAGCTCCGCAGAGAAGGGGCGGTTCATACCAGGGGGGTATCGCGTTGGCTGTCGAGAAGGCCCAGCCCGCATCTTCCGGGCTGAGGAAAACCGGTGCGGGTATCTGCGCGAGCAGGTCCGGCAGGGCGGAGATATGGTCCGCATGACCGTGGGTCAGCAGGTAGGCGACGGGGGGCAGACCACATGAATGAATATGATGCCGGATACGATCCGGCTCCGCCCCCGGGTCTATTACCACCAGCGACTCCCGGCCGACCAGCAGGTAACAGTTAGCCGCGAACGGCCCGACAGTTATAGAGCAAACCCGCAGCCGATTCACACCAGACCCGCCTTCTTCATCATCCGAACGAATTCCCGCCCATCCATGGTCGGAATGCCCAGTTTCCTGGCCTTTTCCAGTTTGGAGCCGGGGTTGTCACCCACGATTACCAGGTCGGTCTTGGAAGAAACGCTGCCGGAAGGTCTTCCGCCGGCCCTGCGGACAAGCTCCTCGGCCTGCTGACGGGTGAGTCCCTCCAGGGCTCCGGTCAATACCACCGTCTTGTTCTCCAGCGGTGTCCTGCCGGCGGATTTCTTCCGTGCCGCGGTGACTCTGACCCCCGCACGCTTGAGTTCCTCAATCAGTCTGCGATTGCGCGCATTGCGGAAAAACCGGACGATACTTTCGGCGACCACCGGGCCGATATCCGGTATGCTGGTAAGGCGCGAGAGATCCGCCCGCGCAAGCTCGTCCAGGGAACCGAATTCTTCTTCCAGCACCTGCGCTGTGCGGGCTCCCACGTGCGGGATACCCAGGGCGAAAATCAGCCGCCACAGGTCACGGTTACGGCTTTCGTCTATTGCTCGAATGAGGTTCTCGGCGGACTTGTCCGCGATCCTTTCCAGTTTCAGCAGATCTTTCTTCGTGAGCCGATAGATATCCGCAGGGCTTTTCACCAGGCCTTCATCAACCAACTGATCCACGAGCACCTCGCCGAGCCCCTCGATATCCATTGCCCCGCGGGCAGCAAAGTAGCCTATCCATCGTTTGAGCTGCGCCGGACACTGCAGGTTCTCGCAGCGCACCGCAACCTCGCCCTCGCGCCGCGTCACCGGCTCGCCGCACACCGGACACTTCTTCGGCATACGGAAGATTTTTTCCTTTCCCGTACGCTTCTCCTTTATCACTCCCACCACCGCCGGTATCACTTCTCCCGCCTTCTCCACCAGGACATGGTCACCAATGCGTATATCCTTGCGCCGGATTTCATCCTCGTTATGAAGTGTGGCGCGGCTGACCGTGGAGCCGGAGACAAAAACCGGCTCAAGGATCGCCACCGGCGTCAGGACGCCCGTCCGGCCCACCTGCACGATGATATCCTTGAGAACAGTCTCCGCCTGTTCGGCCTCGTATTTGTAGGCAATGGCCCACCGCGGGCTCTTGGCCGTGGAGCCGAGAATGTCGTAGAGTTCGCGTTCATTGATCTTCACCACCCCGCCGTCAATCTCGAAGGGAAATTGTTCTTTCACCGATTTCAGCTCTTCGAGAGCTTTGAGGCATTGTTCTATATCACGGCACTTCCAATAACGCGATGTGGTCCGCAGCCCGAACTGCGCGAGCTTCTTGAGCACCTCCTCCTGGGTCCTGAACTCAATGCCCCGGTATTCGCCGACTGCGTAGAAGACCGCGTCCAGCGGACGCGCCGCAACTATGCGCGGATCGAGCTGCTTCAGCGAACCGGCCGCGGCATTCCGCGGGTTGGCGAAGGGTTCCTCACCTTTTTCCTCGCGTTCGCGGTTGAGGCGCGCGAATCCTTCCTTGGTCATGTACACCTCGCCGCGCACTTCCAGCACTTCAGGATATCGCGATCCCAGCAGATGTAACGGTATGGTGCGGATAGTCTTCAGGTTGGAAGTGATGTCGTCGCCGCGTACGCCGTCACCGCGGGTACTTCCCAGAACCAGCGTACCTTTTTCGTATCGCAGCGACACGGCAACCCCGTCCACCTTGGGCTCGACGATGTAGGTGTACCGGCGATTTTCGAGAATGCGGGAAACCCGCGTGTCGAAGTCCCGGAGCTCTTCGGGACTGTAGGCATTGGAGAGGCTCAGCATGGGGATCCGGTGGATGACAGTAGGGAATTCCTTCAGCGGCTGCCCGCCCACGCGCTGCGTCGGGGAATCCGGACTCACCAGGTCGGGAAATTGCGCTTCCAGTTTCTCCAGCTCGCGGTACAGCCTGTCGTACTCCCGATCGGATATTTCCGGCCTGGCCTCGACATAGTAGAGATAGTCGTGACGCCGGATCTCCTTCCGGAGCCATTCAATGCGGCGCTTGGCTTCTTCCCGATTCATGACGGTTCTTCCTCCTCCTGAAAGAATATCCCAGATACACAGGAAGGGAAGCGGACAGCAACCCCAGAAAATCCATGCCGAGGTCGCTGAATTCCAGACTGCGATAGGGCAGCAGGCCCTGCGCGGCTTCGGTCCCCACTGCCAATACAGCAGCGCCGATCAGCGCGACAAGCAGCCGCCGCGGCGGGCTGGCGCGGATGCCGGCTTGCGCGGCGTAGAGAAGCACGGTTTCCACGCCGAACAATAGGAAGTGAACCACACGATCGAGATTGCCCGGCGCACCGGGTACTTCAGGGAGAGGTGCCAGCAGGAGGAACAGGATAAGCACCGTCCACAAAACGGCCGCGATCCGTACTGTGCCTCTCCCTACGAGCTCCCGCCGCTTGCGGGCTGCTTCGGCGCCTTCATCCATGACTTCCATGATCTCCTTTCGTCCCTCCGGGTCAATCCCGCACAGGACTCATACCGGCGGCGGCATTGACAAGACCAGAAGGTGTGTCTACTCTAGCCCGGCTCATGGAGAGTGAAGCCAGACCTCTTGTCGTGATCACCGGGGCTGCGGGCTATCTGGGAAGCGTGGTGGTAGACCACCTTCTCAGGAATGGGTTCCGTATCCGGGCAGTGGATAATTTCATGTATCATCAGACCAGTCTGTTGCCTCATTTCATCAACCCCGAGTTCGAGTGTCTGACCGGTGACGTACGCGATGAGGATGTCATGAAAAGGGCGCTGGAGGGCGCTGACGGAGTTGTGCACTTGGCCGCGCTGGTGGGCGCTCCCCTGTGCGAGAAGCGGGAAAAAGAAGCCTGGGAAATAAACTATGAGGCGGCCTTGAAGATCAACGAACTGCGGGACCCCGCGAGACAGTGGTACATCTTCCCCAATACC
>QNAJ01000014.1 GCA_003641465.1 Verrucomicrobiota bacterium
ATGTAAAAGTAGCCGTCTTCATCCTGCCGGCCGATGTCCCCGGTCCGGAACCATTCACCGAAGAAGACCGCGCGGGTTTCTTCCGGTCGTTTCCAGTAACCCTTCATCACGTTGGGTCCGCGAACACATATTTCCCCGATCTCTCCCGGCGGCAGGCGACGTCCGGAATCGTCCATAATGGCCATTTCCACCAACTCTACCGGCCGACCTACGGAGCCGATCTTCCGGAGACCCCCGATCGGATTTACGCAGGTGACCGGAGAGCATTCCGTAGGCCCGTCTCCCTCATAGATAAGAACTCCGAAGCGCTTCTCAAACTGCTCCAGGGTTTCTACTGGAAGAGGGGCTCCGCCACTGATGCAGAATTTCAGCTGGCTGAGTGTTTCGGTAAACCGTTCGGGCAGGCGCAGGAGTGCAGCGAACATTGCCGGCACCCCCATGAATACCGTGGCATCATGGTCAGCAACGGACTCGGCGACTTCGACCGGGTCGAAGCGGGGAAGAGGAATGAATGCGATACCGTGCAGCAGGGAATGCAGCATGCCGGCGGTCGCGGCGAACGCGTGGAACATGGGAAGGACCAGCAGGATACGGTCGGCACCCGGTTGAAGCCGCAGCGCGCGACTCACACTCCAGGCGTTACTCACCAGGTTGCGGTGGGTCAACATGGCGCCTTTGGGTCTTCCGGTGGTACCGGAGGTATAAAGAATGGCCGCGATGTCGTCGGCGTCGCAGGCGGCGGCCCGGGACCGCTCCAGATGTTCGGCGGGTGTCTGGATCCAGTCGGTATTTTGGTCCGGAATTGAGGGCAATTCCCACAGAAGCTGCATGCCGGTGCTCTGCGCTGCGGTGAATGCTTTCTGGCGCAGTTCTGGGCTGAAGATCATGCCGGACGCTTCGGCATCCTTCAGCATCCAGGCAATTTCTTTTTCGTGGTAAAGAAAATTCAGCGGAAGAACCGTGGCACCGCTCCTGACAATGCCGCAATAGGCAATGGCGAAGCCTGCCGAGTTGAGGCTGAGCAAAGCTACCCGGTCACCGTGCCCGATGCCCCGACTGCGGAGCCGGGTGGCGAGACGACGGCTGAGAGTCTCGACTTCAGAGAAGGTCCAGGATCGCTGTGGGGTGATGATTGCGGGGTACTCGGCGAATCTGCGGGCAGCCGAGGCCAGAGCTTCATCCAGGCAGCAGACGTCAATACTGGTAGGCACTTCCACCGATGAACTCCCGCAGAAGAGACTTCGGCGGCACGCAACTGTCGTCTTCCACCGGGGTGAGCTCTTCAAGGAATTCGCTGACGCGCTTGGCCCGGATGTAGGCGTCCTGCCGCTTGGGATCCTCGCGGTACAGCCGTAGCGCCTCGGGAAAGTGATGCCACAGCTTGGCCTTGAGGATCGGCAGCTCGTAGGGCAGGGCGCTGTTCACCAGGTAATCCACCGTACTGATGAAAGGGATGATATGTTTAAGTTCACTGCGCCGGACGTAGTGCCAGTGGGTCAGGGTCTGCAGCGGCTGCAGGTTTCGGTGCCAGCTGTCCCGGATCATGCGTCGCAGCAGGCGGTTATCCGCCCAGCGCATGAATTCGCCGTGCCGGTTGCGTACCTGTCCGAGGGTCTCGATATAGACACGGAATTTCCGGGATGCCGGAATACTTTCAGTCATCGGGCCGAATAACCCGTGAAGACTGTCGATGAGCAGCAGTTCGTCTTCTTCCAGCCGCAGGGGGTGTACGTCCAGTGTTCGCTTGCCGGTCTTGAAATCGTAGTGCGGTGTGCGGACCTCCTTGCCTTCCAGCAGCGCAACCAGGTGCTTGTTGATCAGCTCCAGATCCAGTGCGTACGGGGTCTCATAATCGTAATCGCCGAACTCGTCCCGGGGATGTTTTTCCAGATCGAAGAAGTAATTGTCTATATTGATCGCCTTGAGCTTCATACCGGCCTCGGCCAGCTTCTCGCTCATCTTGATGGTGGTGGTGGTTTTCCCGGAGGATGACGGGCCGGCGATTATTACCATGCGGACCTCGGGAAGTCGCTTGATGATCTGTTCGGCGCCGGCGGCCACTTCCTGCTCATAACGCCGGTCGCATGCAGCGACAAGTTCCGGGAAGCGTCCTGAAGAGATCCAACTGTTGATGCCCTCGTTGGTCGCACAATTGTGGTCGATATTCCAGAGCAACACCTCGTAGATCTTCTTGAAAGGGATGTTGTCAGTTGTCGGTATACGTCCGGCCCGTGCCTCGCGCGCCAGCGCCCGTTCGTGCCGATAGCGGATATAGGCGCGTGCGGTCTTGGCATGTCCCCGCTTTATCAGGACCTGTTCAACCATGTCCTGGATTTCTTCCACAGAAGGTATACAGCCCGGCCCGTAAGTCTCCACCAGGGATTTTTCCACCTCGGCAGCGAGCCGGTCGGCCAGTGCGCGGTCATGCCCTCCCACGGCCGCGGCGGCCTTGAAGATGGCCGTGGCGATGCGGTCCCGATCATACGGAACAATTGTTCCATCCCGCTTTACGATTTTCTCGATAGGAGGACGATTGTTCAATCCGCAGACCTCCAGCGACCTCTCAACGAAGTCGTTATTGTAGCGGGCTTACAGGTAGCCTTCCAGTCTTTTGATGCGGGTGGGATGTCGGAGCTTGCGAAGAGCTTTGGCCTCGATCTGCCGGATGCGCTCGCGGGTGACGCCGAAACGACTACCGACTTCTTCCAGAGTATGAGTACAGCCGTCGTCCAGTCCGAATCTCAGGCGCAACACTTCCTGTTCGCGGGGGGTAAGGGTTTTCAACACCTCCCGGATCTGCTCCTTGAGCATGATGGTTCCGGTAGTATCGGCGGGATCCTCCACGTTGGCGTCGGCGATCATGTCGCCGAAGTGGGTGTCCTCGTTGTCGCCCACCGGACTCTGCAGGGAGATGGGATGCTGGGCGGTCTTGAGAATGGCGCGTACCCGCTCCACCGGTAGTTGCATTTCCTCCGCCACCTCTTCGGGAGACGGTTCCCGGCCCAGCTCCTGGAAGAGCTGTTTCTGGACGCGCATGAGCTTATTGATGGTCTCGATCATATGCACCGGAATGCGGATGGTGCGGGCCTGGTCCGCGATGGAGCGGGTGATGGCCTGGCGGATCCACCAGGTCGCATAAGTACTGAACTTGTAGCCCCGGCGGTACTCGAATTTCTCGACCGCCTTCATCAGGCCCATGTTTCCTTCCTGAATGAGGTCAAGGAAGGAGAGGCCGCGGTTGGTGTATTTCTTCGCGATACTGATCACCAGTCGCAGGTTGGCCTCCACCATTTCCGTCTTGGCCTGCAGGGCCCGGCGCATCCAGGAGCGCATCTCTTCCCAGCGAGTGAGGAACTCATCCGCGCTCATACATTGCTCCTGTTCCATGGCGCGGAGTTCTTTCCGGGCGGCCTGCAGCTCCTGCCGCTTGCCGCCGGAGCCTTCCAGCTTCTTGATACGACTGCGCAGTACACGCATCCGCCGATAGGGATCGGCGGTCAGTTCAGCGAGATCCTCAATGGCTTTCTGCTTGAAGTACAGCTTTTCCAGACTCTGGGCCAACCGACTGCGATACTGCTCCAGCTTCTTGAGGATGCGGGTGCGCTCGCTCTTTTTGAGCGATTTCTTGCGGGACTGGCGGTAGAGCTCAGCGACCTGGCCGGCTTGGCGCTCAATAGTACTCCGCAGACGCCTGACATGGCGGAAATATTTCTGGCGGCTTTCCACGTGCTTATCGTTTACCACCCGGTCAAAGCGCTCCTGCCCGTTTTCTATCCTTTCCAGGAGCTCCAGGCACAACTTGACCGCACACCCGAACCGCAGGAACAGGCGACGACTGTTGATTTCCGCGTCTTCGATGCGCTTGGAGATCTCCACTTCCTGCTCGCGGGTAAGGAGGGGAACCTGCCCCATTTGCTTCAAGTACATACGGACCGGATCGTCCAGGGCCGCTTCGGCCTCCGCGCGGCGCAAGCGGTCTTCGGCTTCCTTGCGGAGTTTGATCTTGTCCACATCCTCGGCCGATACGATTTCGATATCCATTTTCCGAAGGAGAATAAGGATGCCTTCCATTTCATCCGGGCTCACCACGCTTTCCGGCAGGGCCTCGTTGATGTCATCGTAAGTCAGGTATCCCTGTTCTCGTGCCAGCGCGATCAGTTCTCGAATCTTCTGATTGCGTTCTTCGCGTTTGACTCTGAGCGCGACGGGAATCGCGGCCTGTTGGCGAGAAGATGTGCTCTGCTTGCGGCTGCGCGTTTTTTCAGCGGTTCTAGCGGCCATATCACTTACCTCCCTGCCCGTGGCACCAGTGCTGAGATGCTCGCGGCCGGGTACAGACTCTCCGAGCCGGGGGGAAATCCCGGGGGACCGGCTGGAAGCCGGCATACGGCAGGATACCGAGAGCCTCTATTCCGGCGCGGAGACACACCCATCCCCAATTATAAGCAAAGTTGGCAATAACATTCTCGCGCTGCCGGGATCCGTCAAGTGGAAATGCGATTTTTTTTGGTAATTTGGGGTGTACGGCTCCCCGGGCAACATGAGAAGGGGTTGTCAAGCAATTTTCTGAATCTCCAGCAGCGGCACCGCCCGCTCCCAGCCTTGTTCAAGCAGCTTGATGTCCACCGTCAATTGCTTGGACTCAAGACGCAGTCGCTCCCGTTCACGTTCTTCGCCGCAATGCTGGAGCTGCCGGTGGATCTCGGCTCTTTTTCTTTTCAGTGCCTTGCGCCGGATTACCAGCAGTACGTCGCGGGCGGCATCCTGCGGCGTTCTCTCCGAGTTTTCCACGCGGGAGGGCCGCATCAACAGCTCCGCAAAGAGCCGCTGGCATTCCTGGTCGTCAGTGGATGTCGGATCAACCGGCAGGCGGATCTTTTCTGCACTATCCGCCTGGAGGGCGGCAAGCACAATTGCCCGGCAGTGCGGATCCTGCAGGTCCTCGGGGTGAAGATACCGTGAAACGAGATCGCGGCATTCGCGGTGATGCTTCAACAGCAGCTCGGCGAGCGAGATTTCTTCCTCGGGATGAAGGATTTCCTTGGGACGGGTATCTTCTGCGGGTAGGGGAATCCGCTGGCGACGGGAGACGCGGCGGAGGTCTTCCCGCAGGAACGACTCCTCTATCCCCAGGAGGGTGGAAGCGCGGTGAAGCAGGAAATCCCACTGGACCGCGCTGGGGGCGGCCAGGATCGTCTCCAGCAGTGCCGCCGAAGTGCGCGAAATGCCGCTCTGCGTGCTGAGATCCTCCCGGCGGCGCAGGATCTCGAAATGAAAATCCAGGATATTCTTCTGGTGTTTGAGTACTTCTTTGAACGCCTCAGGCCCCCTTTGTAGGATCAATGAATCCGGATCTGACTCCTCCGGCATGATCACCAGGGACACTTCGAGCCCGGCCCCCAGCAGTATACGGCCCGCTCGTACCGCGGCGTCTTGGCCTGCGGAATCAGCATCCAGCACCACGACTACCTTGTCCGCGTAGCGTCGGATCAGAGATGCCTGCTCCGGAGTCACCGCCGTTCCCTGGCTGGCAACCGCGTTAGTAATTCCCGCAAGGTGACAGCGGATAACGTCTATCTGCCCCTCACACAATACCGCGGTCTTGCTGTCCACGATGGCCTGGCGGGCGTGGGAAAGGCCGAAGAGCACCCGCCCCTTACGGAAGATGGCCGTATCCGGGGAGTTTACATACTTGGCGCTCCGCGGGTCGCCTTCCAGCACCCGTGCGCTGAACGCCACCACCCTCCCGGCCTCATCGCTGATGGGAAACATGATACGATCCCGGAAGCGCTCTACGAACCGGGAGCCATCGGCGTGGCCCTCACGCTGGACAACCAGGCCCGCAGCCGCCACCAGTTCGGCGCTGAAACCCTGTTTCCGCGCCCAAGAGATTATGTCGGATCCGGCGGCCGGTGCGTATCCGAGCTGGAATTTCTTCACGGCCCCCTCCCACAGACGCCGCTTGTGCAGATAGGCGCGCGCTGCTTCTGCCGCTGGAGATTCGAGTAGAATCTGGTGATAGTACCGGGCGGCCGCGCTCATCAGCCGGAACAGCGCAGGCCGGTCGGCCTTGGGTTTCCGGTCAGCACCGGCGTCGTACTCCAGTCGGATCCCCAGCCGGTCGGCGAGCAGGCTCACTGCAGTAGGAAAATCCACCCGCTCGTATTCCATGATAAAGCGGAAGACGTCCCCGCCCCGCCCGCATCCGAAACAGTGATAAATCTGAAGCTGCGGATTGACGTGGAAGGATGGAGTCTTCTCGCGGTGAAAAGGGCAGAGGGCCTTGAACCCGGAGCCAGCGCGTCTCAGGGGAATGTAGCTTCCGATGATCGTCTGGATATCCGCCGCGTTACGGATTTCTTCCACGATTTTTCTGGAGATGGGGGCCATGGCCTTGCAGACGCCGTTTTCGCTCCCGCAATCCGGACGCCATTCTATCGCGGTACCGCGGAGCGGGCAACTGTTCCAGCAAGGGAGCTGCATATCGCAGGTACAGTTTTCCGCTCAGTGATGACTCCAGAACATAGTGACGGACGTATTCTGCGGGCGCCAGGGAACAGAAAAAGAAAGCCGCCAGAAGCAGGATGGTGCACCGCAGCAATCCGGCAAGCGCACCGCCGATGCGCTCCACCATGCCGTGGAACGCGGGTTGCAGTAGGCGCTTGAGAAGATGCCGCAGCATGATGAAGCCTGCCAGCCCGGCCAGAAGGATCAGAAAGAAGGCCAGCGCCGGCGAGGCTTCGGAGGTAATGCGGGTATGTGCCAGAAGCGCGTCTGAGAGAGCCGGATAGAACCGGAACCCCGCCCAGGCCACGACGAGGACCGACGCCACTCGTGCCAGCTCACCGGACAGCCCACGGCACACACCGCTGAACAGCCCTGCAGCCAGGAAGAATGCCACGCAGATATCCAGTATGCTCCATTCCATTGCGGATGTTTATTCTCCCTTGCTCACCACTCCAGCCTCGTCGTTCAGCGCTGCTTTGGGGTCCCGCGTCGCAACGTGGCGGGCTCCCCACGTGAGGGGGAACCGGTGTCGCCCCGGCCCGCTCTGTGGCGCATCATATCCGCCAGCACTATCCATCATAGAACTGGTCACGATACGGGTCACGCAGATGCGGCCTAGAGATCGTAAAGTTTCTCATCGCGTCGCGGCGGCGGCCGACTGCGTTTCCGTCCCCCGCCTTCCTGCCCGGGAAAGACAAAGGGCTCTTCCTCGCTTTCCAGCAGATCGCCCATCTCTTCTTCGATGGCCTCGGGGTCTTCCCCGGCTTCCATCCGGCGCATAGCCTCCTCCATCGGCTCGCTGAACTTCAGCCCGGTCATGTCGGCGAAACGCCTCATCAGTCGGGCAGCCTGCCGGGGATCTTCCTCGTCCAGGCTGCCGGCCTCCTTTTCCAGGGCGCTGACCGCCTGTTCCAGGCGGGACTCGTCCAGCGGCAAGTCCTCCTCACCGGAATCTTCCCCCGAGGATGTGCTGCGGAGGGAAGAAAAGCGCGAAATCATCCGGCGCATCCGCCGGCTGCCGCATCGCGGACAGCGGGGAACCTTGGTGGTATTAACAGTTCGGGAAAAGAAGCTGAAGATCGTGTTACAGCGTGCGCAATAGAATTCGTATATCGGCATCCGGCACCTCCACCTCGCCATTGACTGGTATTAAGGTGCACAGATCTCCCGGTAATTGCAATTCCGGCAGACGGAGGAATCCGCGGCGGCTTCCCACTCCTCGACAGGCAACGGTTCATTGCGGCGGATATCACCGTCCACCAGGTACTCCGCCATGTCGGCTACCGAGCTGCGGATGAAGCCGATGATTCTTTCCAGCTCCGCGGCCTTCATCCGGCGGGCGACAACTTCGCCGGGAGAAAGATATTCAACGAAAACCACGATGTTTTCCGGCATGACGCCGAAGCGGCGGTTGGCCCACAACCCGTAGAGAGCAAGCTGGTCCATATGGGATTCGCGCGGCCGGCCGGACTTCCAGTCATGGATACAGACGTCGCTGCCCGACTGATAGGCATAGTCAGGGACGGCGTAAACCGGGATTTCGTCTATTTCGATGGCCTCGGGATGGGTTCCGATACTGGCGGTAGTGGCCAGTTCCTGCTCGTGTCGGACTTCCTTGAGCCGCGGCCAGACCAAGCCGATGAAGTTCTCCACGCATGCCAGCACGGTATCCTTCACCCGCTGAACCTGCTTGCGTTCGGCCTCCGGTTCCCATTCCCCGTAATAGTGCTCGCGCAGACACGGATACTTTTTGGGATCCTGCTTCCATAATTGCTGCCGGGATGATCTCCAGGTTTCGTTCAGAAAAGGTCGTGCGGCGGCCTCGTACGCTTCCTGCGCATCCACCGCGGCACCGGCTTGAAGCCTTCGCAGTGTCCACATCACCGCCCGCTCCGCGGCGTTGCCCGTCAGGGTGTAGATATTCACCATCTTGGAAAGCCGGTAGGCCTTGCGGGCCAGTTCCGGCGCGTCCTTTTCCCATCCGCCCCAGCCCGCATATTTGCTCCAGTATCGCTTCCGGCGGCAGGTTTCGAATTCGTCCGCCGCGCTGAAGGACCAAGTGAAGCGGTTCTTGAGTTGGCTCATCGGTTAGCTTTCCCCTTTTCCTTGCCGACGCCCGGGTTGCTAACGGCTCACGCGTGCCGATCCGCGGGCCGCTTCGCGCACTGCGTCGGCATACTGCAATATGCCTGATGCTATACCTCGGGCAACCTTCTCACGATAGGTCGCCGTCAGCAACTTTTCTTCTTCGTAAGTGTTGGAAAGGAACCCGCACTCCACCAGGACTGCAGGGCACGGCGCCTCCTTGAGTACATAGAAGCGGGAACGCCGGACACCACGGTCGGGTGCACGGGTGTAATCCAGCAGGGCCTTCTGAATGAAATACGCCAATACCAGATTGGCACCGTTCCATGCGTTGCCGCGATATACGCTGTAGCCGCGGCGCCGGCGGTGGCCATCGTTGGTGGACGGGAAGCCGGGCATGGCCAGAACATAGGTTTCCACCCCCCGTCCGCGTCGCCCGACCGTGGCATTGGCGTGAATACTCACAAAGAGGTCTGCGTTCCAGCGCGCCGCCTTTTTCACTCGCTCGTCCAGACTCAGGTAACGATCACTCTCGCGGGTGAGGTAGACCTTGAGCCCCGCATTGGCCACGTGGACCCGCACCCGCCGCGCAATGTCGAGAACCACGGCTTTCTCCTCGACTCCGCGCCGTCCCCGGGCGCCGCGGTCGCGCCCACCGTGGCCGGGATCCAGCACCACGCGGCGGCAGCGCAGCCGCTGCAGGTGAGCATAGCGCCTCAAGAGCGGATCCAGCGTCCAGCAGGCATCCGCGTAGTCGAGCGCATGGCGCCATCCGGCCCGGTACAGAGGCGCATTGAGCCAGACCCGTACGCCGTTGAAGGTCAGTTCGCGGCTGTTTTCCCGGAAGAGTAATCGGCTCCAGCGGCTGGAGAGGGAAAGGTTTTTTTGTCCTGCTTTTCGCAGTCGCAAGTTGTAGACCCGGGCAACTTCGTTGAGGTAGACGAGTTTCTTGCCGGCGCGGGTTACATAGCGCAATCCCCGCGGACAGGGAGCGGACGGCGTACCGGCAGCGATGGCAGCCAGGGCCACCAGGACGAACCCGGCTCGCACACGGGAAACCCGGCTGGTTGAACTGGGGCGCATCGTTTGAGCCTGTTTTTTTCTGGCCCTTGCCGATCGGCCTGTAAAATTCTTTCGGTTCCCGGTATTCTGGTGTAAGAGAATACTCAACCGCAGCAGCAGGATTTTGACAAGCAGGGATCTGAGCCGGAGATGACCGAAGTACGGCCAGAGGATGTCTCGCGGAAGATACGCGACCTTTACGAGCGAGGGGTGGCGGCCTATGAGCGCGAGAACCTGGATTACGCGATCGAGGTGCTGAACACCTGTCTTGAATTCGAACCGCGGCTGCTGGCGGCGCGGAAGTACTTGCGGGCGGCGGAGATCAGGAAGCATCGGCACAATGCCAAGAACCGCGTTTTTCATCTGGTCCAGACGCTGGCCGGATTGCCTCAGTTTCTCCTGGGGAACCTCAAGCTCAGCCGGCAGCCCCGGGAAGCGCTCAAGACCGCCGAGTCGCTGATGCGCCGGGATCCCTTCAACCTGCTGTTCATCCGCCTGCTGGGGCGGGCGGCGGAGGCGGCGGATCTTCCCGAGGCGGCTCTGCAGACCCTGGAAGTAGCCCGCGAATACTATCCGCATGACGGGCAGTTGCTGGACTGGATGGGGCGGCTGTACATGCAGACCGGCCAGGCGCGCAAGGCTCGCGAGTGCTATGAACGGCTGGTCCAGCTTCGCCCCACCGACCCGGCGGCCCTCAAGAAGCTGAAGGACGCCACTGCGCTGGACACCATGCAGAAGGGCGGATGGGACCAGGCCACCTCCTACCGCGATGTAATCCGTGACGAGAAGGAAGCCGTGCGCCTGGAGAAGGAAAGCAAGGCGGTGAAGACCGAGCGGGATATCCAGGATCTGATTGCCGCACTCCGGGAGGACCTCAAGCGAACTCCTGATGACGTTAACCGGCATCGCCGCCTGGCCGAACTGCTTGTTCAAGCCGAGCGGTACGAGGAAGCGCTGGAAGTTCTTGGTCGGTGCCAGCAACTGGCGGGAGGCCGTGACCCGGAGATAGACCAGATGTTTACCAATGTGAAATTGAAGATATTCGACCGCGATATCCGGCGGCTGCGGGAAGCGGGAGACGCTGCGGCAGCGGAGGCGAAAGAGAAAGAGAAGCAGGAGTTCGTGCTCCGGGCGGCCCGTGAAAAGGTTGAACGCTACCCGCACGACCTGCAGTACCGCTATGAACTCGGGGTGCTCCTGTACGAACGCGGCCTGCTGACCGAAGCGATTCAGCAGTTCCAACAGGCCCAGCGGCATCCGCAGCGGCGGCTCAAATCGCTCTACTATCTGGCTCTGTGCTTCAAGGCCAAGAAGCAGTACGATATCGCTATGGAGCAACTGGAGAAAGCAGCGGCGGAGATTCCCAGCATGGACGCGCTGAAAAAGGATATTCTGTACGAAATGGGAACGATTGCCGAGGCCATGGGGGATCGGGAAAAGGCCGCGCGGTGTTTCAAGGAGATTTATGCAGTGGATATCTCCTACAAGGACGTGGCCGAGAAGGTCGAAAAAATCTACGGGCAGTAGGCCCTGCTTTCCGTTACGAAATCAGGTTGTCGTCCTATGGCTATGTCTGGCGGCCGGCTGTTCGCGCCCCGGAATACCGCTGCCCGATGAGGAGCGGTACCGGCCCACTGCCGATGAGTACTCCATCATGACCTATAATCTTAAAGCTTTCGGCTACGAAGACCGCGACGGTGATGGCCAGCAGGACGATCCCAAACCCCGGGAGGAAGTGGAAGCAGTGGTGGATCTGATCTCTGCGGCTTCCCCGGACATTCTGGCGATCCAGGAGATAGGCGGCGCCGACATGCTCAAGCAGTTGCGCTACTCGCTGAGAGACCGCGGCGTGGAATACAAGGACGTGGAATTTATCGAGCGCGGCGGTTATCAGAAAAACATCGCACTGCTCTCGCGCTTTCCGATCGTTTCGCGGCAGTCGCACCTCGACGACACCTACAGGCTGGGCAACGTGGAACTGCCCGTGGCGCGGGGCATCATAGACGTCACCATACAGATTACACCTGCGTACCGTCTGCGGGTCATGGTGGCCCATCTGAAGAGCAAGGTGTACCATCCATTGGGGCAGACGGAAATGCGCCGTTCCGAGGCACGGATTCTGGGCAAGCATGTGCGGCGCGCGCTGCGCCGGAATCCACAGCTCAACCTCGCGGTGGTGGGGGACTTCAACGACTATTACGGCTCCAGTCCATTACGCCTGATCCGCGGCCGCGAGAGCCATCCCTACCTTCTGGACCTTCGTCCGCAGGATTTCGTAGGCGATGTCTGGACGCATTTTGAGTCGGCCCTCGACCTATACCAGCGGATTGACTACATCCTGGTCAGCCGCGGCCTGTACGCAGATCTGGTCAGGGAGAAAACCCACGTGGTCCGGTCACCACTGACGGCGCGGGCCTCGGACCATCGTCCCTTGATTGCCGTATTCCGGCGCAAGGATCTGCCGCCGCGGAAATAACCGCCCCGACGGTATTTTCAGGATACGAAGGCGGGGTGGAGCTGCTGCCAGAGATCGTCGAGCGACTGCGGAATCACTTTGGTCCCCCCCACTACCGGCATGAAATTGGTGTCTCCTGTCCAGCGCGGCACCAGATGCAGATGGACATGACCCGGCAGGCCGGCTCCGGCGCATTCCCCCAGATTGAGGCCGGCGTTGAATCCTTCTGCCGACATTGTCCGGCGCAGGACCTGGATACTGCGGCTGAGCAGATCAATCATTTCGTGGCGTTCCTCCGGATTCATGGCATCAAGATCGGGAACGTGGCGGTAGGGAGCGATCATGAGATGGCCGTTATTATAGGGATAGCGGTTGAGAATCACACCACACGAGTTTCCGCGGTACAGAATCAGCTGACTGCGATCATCCTGCGAAGAGAACGCCTCGCACAGGAAACATCCGCCCTTCTTCGGCCGGTGGATATATTGCATCCGCCACGGGGCCCAGAGTCGCCGCAGACCAACGCCATCGTCGGGTTGCACCGCATCATCTTTCATTGCATCATGCCGTATGGCCGACGGATACCCACAGTCGAGTATGGGAGAAGGCGGCGACGCGGTCAAGCGGGCGCGCTTTCGTCACGGTGAGTTGCGGCAATGAACGATGAAACTCAGGTGTACGTAGTCTTCGGCGACGAGGATTATCTGGTTCATTCACGGGCCTCCCAACTGGTGGAACGGCTGGCTCCGGGAGAGGCCGGCGGATACGCCGTGGAGCGGATAGAGGGATCCGGGGAAGGGGCCGCTGAACCGGTGGAGACTTTGCGGCGGGTGCTTGAGGGTGTGCGGACGCCGGGACTGTTCGGAGGGCGGCGCGTCATCTGGCTGCGGGCGGCTGATTTTCTGCTGACCGCTACCGGAAACGACGAGGTGGCTCAACTGGCGCGTCGGCTGGCTGAGGAGATCAAACGCCGTCTGCCGCCGGGAGTTTTCCTGGTGGTCTCCGGTACCAGGGCCGATCAGCGGAGCTACTTCATGCGGGCCTGCCGGGAAGGCGGCAGGATCGAATGCCTGGAAAAGGGATCGCGCCAGTGGGAGAAGGAAGAAAGAGCGCGGGCAGTGGCAATGCGCCTGTTGGCGGACCACGGATTGCGTGCAGGTGATGAAGTAGTGACGGAACTGGTACAACGCACCGGAGGTGAAGCGGGCCTGATGCATCAGGAGGTGATGAAACTGGCGGCATACCGGTACGGACGTGAGCCGGCGGTATCCGGAGACGACGTACGTAAACTGGTGCCGGCGTCCCGGGAAGCCGCACGCTGGGAATTCGCGGATGCGGCGGCATCAGGCGATACTGCGCGTGCCTTGGACATTCTGCGAAGACTGCTGGGACAGCGCCATGACCCGGTCGGATTGCTGATCGGATTGGGC
>QNAJ01000015.1 GCA_003641465.1 Verrucomicrobiota bacterium
AGCTCCGGAAGCTTCACATCAAAGGCGCGTTCGAGACATTGCCGGGAGCGCGGTCCCTGCAGGTCGAGTTTGGCGGTTTGCGATGAGATATCACGGAAGTCGGTCTCCGGGCTGAGATGTTCCGCGACCCAGGCGGCGTCACTAGTGGCGGTGGCCGCGTTGACTACCAGAAGGAAGCGTTCCTCGCTCAGTCGGTAGCAGGTCAGGTCGTCTATCACGCCGCCGTCGGGATTGAGCAGGTAGCCGTAGCGGCAGGCCCCCACAGGCAACTCGGAGATCCGGCGGGTGAAAAGCCGCTCGAGATCGGCTACCGCGGTGGCGCCGGACAGCTCGAGTTCTCCCATGTGACAGGTATCGAACAGCGCGGAGGCACTGCGGGTATGCAGATGTTCTGCCACGATGCCGGTATAGAAAAGCGGCATGTGCCAGCCGCCGAATTCGGTCATGTGCGCTTGCAGCGCAAGGTGCTCCTGGTACAGGGGTGTCGCTTTCATGTTAACAACGCGGGACCGGATTATGGAGGGCGGCTCCGGCGACCGCCAGAAAAAAGACTTGGGCTCGGATCGTTGCCGGTACGGGCGGCAAGGTGAGACGGGGAGTCGCCGCCGCAGG
Organism: Verrucomicrobiota bacterium; assembly: GCA_003641465.1. Classification (GTDB taxonomy): domain Bacteria; phylum Verrucomicrobiota; class Kiritimatiellia; order B70-G9; family B70-G9; genus B70-G9. The sequence continues at coordinate 613 of QNAJ01000015.1, forward strand.
GGTTGAATTATTGCTGCGGTGGCCTAGTATGAGGGGTCAAGGGTAGCGGAGGGACGTGGTGGACAAGGACATTTCAGGGATTCTGGAAGGCTGGGAATATGATCCCCGCCGGGTCACCGCCCGCTGGATCCGGGGTCATGACGGACGACCGAAAGTGCAACTGCGGCTGGATCTGGGCCTTTTCCAGATGGAGGCGGAAGGACGGCCGGACGGCGCCACGCCCCACGGATTTGCCTCGCTGCTGGAGTTCTACCGTGACCTGGAGCAAAGCCTGCCGGCGTCGCATCCGGCGCTGACGCTGAACGAGGAGGCGTGCAGTGATCTCCAGCAGGAAGCGGTGCAGTATTACTGTCGTTACATCGCCTTCTATGCACTGGGTTATCTGGATGGAGTGATCCGCGATACGCAGCACAACCTGGATATCATGTCACTGGTCGAACGCCGGGCGGCGGATCCTGAGCTGGCCTGGCAGGTGCTTCAGTTCTATCCCTATGTGAGAATGATGAATGCACGCGCTGCGGCGGAAAAGGCGGAGGCGGATGGTGATATCCGCCGGGCGGTTGCTCTGTTGGAGGAAGCGGTGGGCGAGATCCGGCAGTTCTGGGCGACTTACGGAGACGAGGATACTCCGGAATCGGAACTGGATGAGATGATGATTCTCCAGGAGTTGCTGGACCGGCTGCGAAGCAAATTGCCGGTGAGCCCCATCCAGATGCTCCAGGAGAGGCTGGATCGCGCGCTGCGTGAGGAGGACTACGAGCAGGCGGCGGTGATCCGTGATCGGATAAGGCGCCTCGAGCAAGGCGGGTCACTGGTGGATGAGGGCGAAGAGGAGGCCGGGTGATGAAGATCATAGAGCCACACATTCACATGTTTTCGCGTACCACCGACGATTATCAGGCCATGTACGAACACGGAATCCGGGTAGTGGTCGAGCCTTCCTTCTGGCTGGGAGCGCCCCGGAGTTGTGCGGGCAGTTTCTACGACTATTTTGAACTGTTGCTGGAATTCGAGACAAAGCGGGCGTCCCGGTTCGGCATAGATCACTATGCCTGCATCTCGGTGAATCCCAAAGAGGCGGATAACCTGGAGCTGGCGCACGAGGTGCTTTCGGGTATCGGGAGGTATCTGGACCATCCCCGCTGCGTGGCCGTGGGCGAGATCGGCTTCAACCGTATCACCGCCAACGAGGAAAAAGTTTTCCAGGAGCAGCTCGAGTTGTCACTGGAGAAGAAGTTGCCGGTTCTGATTCATTCTCCGCATGACACTCCGGAGGTAAGCAAGCGGGATGGAGTGGAGAGAACTATTTCCATTTTGCGCGAGATGGACTACCCGGTCGAGCGCGCGATCATTGATCACAATACGGAGAACACCATGGACCTGACACGTAAATCAGGCGCATGGGACGGACTGACGATTTATCCCTACTCCAAGCTGGATCCCCCGCGCGCGGTGGGGATACTCAAGCGGTGGGGAATCGAGCGTACTCTGATCAACAGCTCGGCGGATTGGGGTGTTTCCGATCCCCTTACGCTCCCCCGGATGTCACGCCTGCTGGTGGAAAACGGGTTCCGGGCGGAACAGGTGGAGCAGCTTCTCTATCAGAATCCTCTGGAGTTCTACACTCAGTCCGGTCGTTTCCAGCCGAATCTCGAGCTTCCATTCATCCATCCCAGCGTTTACCAGCGTTGAATTCAGGCGGATGCGCTGCTCTGAAATGAGACCTCGGTAACGGGGCCGGTGGGGGCGGATTGCGGATTACGCCGCTCAAGATCCCTGCAGGCGCCGGCTCAGTTCGGCGGCCACTGCGTGGGCCAGATAGATCTGTTTCCGCTTGAGCTGGCCGGTGCAGTGCAGCAGGACCAGGTAGAGCTCCCCTCCACGCACGATGGTTATAGGGCGCGATTCAACCAGGAGAGTTACTGATTGCAACCCGCCGATATCCAGTTGCCGGATGTACCAAGCCAGCTTCTTATAGATCTGCGGGGCGAAAGCGGCCAGCTTATCACTGTCAGCAGAGGCAGCCGTAGTCGTGACGCGATATCCCTCGCGGTGGGCGATCACGCAGCCTTCGATGCCGGGAAGTTGCGCGAGATTGTGCGCAACGGTACGGACATCCGGCACGCGGCTTTCACCGAGTATGCGGCGGATTTCGGGGACATAGCGGTACATCTGCACAGAAACCGGGCGGCCCAGAATGCTTTCCAGAGCACGCCGGCCGAGCCCCCGGACGCGTGCCAGATCCAGCACATCAAAGAAGGGGCCGTTGACTTCGCGGTCGGCCACGATTCGCCGCGCAAGCTCCGGACCCACACCGTCTACGCGATCGGCGATCTCCTCGGCGGAGGCGCGGTTAAGGTCAATTCCCCGGACAAAGAGATAGGGATGCTCAAGCGCTTCCTCCTCCGGTCGGCCCGGTACCGGCACGGGTTCGGCCGCGGCGGTCCCCGCCGGCACTTCGGCCGCAACCGGCCCGGTTTCTTCCGGGAGCGGTGCTGCGGCGGGTAGTTCGACTTCCTCCTTCGCGGGAGCCTCCACCTCCTGGCCAGGGGGCGCGGGAATCTCTTCCTGCGCCGGAGAAGGTTCCTGGGGCTGCGGTGGCGCGGCCGTTTCAGTGGGGCCCGCAGCGGTCTGGACGACTTCTTCTGCCGCGGCAGCCTCTGCAACCGCTTCCTCGGGCTGCCTGGCGGTTTGCTCTACCGCAGCGGGTGCAGCGGACTCAACCGTCTCTCCGGTGCCGAGAGCGGGCACAGCTTCCCCGGTCTCTTCGCCTTGAGGCGCCCTGGCTTCGGCCGTCTGCGCGGCCTGGCTGACTGCCGCGGCGGGTTCCTCCGGCGGGGCCTTTTCGGCCTCTGCAGTCGCTGCGGGTGTTGCCGCGGCTTCGCCTGCCTCCTCGCCGGCGGCTGCGGCATGCGGACGGAACAGGTCAGGAATGGGAGTCTTTGCCCTTTCATCTTCCTCAAGCGTCATCCGCTTGCGGAGTTCGTCCGGGGGGATAGCCGCAACCACTTCAGGCAGGGGCAGCGAAATGGGGCGCTCGGCCTGCTTTTCCCATTCCGGCGAGAGAGTGCCTTGCGGCAGCGCCAAGGCTGCTTCGCGCATGGAGACCACCACCTTACCTTTGGCAAGCTGGTCGAAAAGGTCGGTGATCCCCAGGCTTACCCGTAAATCATCCGGCACCTGTGAGGCTTTCTCGGTCAGCAGCTCCGTGGGCAGCGCGCTGAGCAAAGTGACTGCGCGGATGTTGACTACCTGGGCAGCCGGCGCTTCCTTCTTTTCCTCTTCCGTGGTGCCCGTTTCAGCGGGCGCGGTTTCCTCTCCGATGATCCGCTCGATCTCAAGAAGCTGGCGGCGGATGTCGTCCAGGTCAGAAAGAGGTGGGGCGGCCGGTTCAGGCACCTGTTCCCCGGCAGGCGGCCGCCCCACGGCAGGAGGAGTTGGGGTTTCAATCTTGAGCTTGATGACCTCTTCTTGCTCCGGTGCGGACTCCGCCCCCTTTTTCATTTCTGCGGGCGGCGGCTCCGCTTTTTTCTTACCTCGGGCGAACAAATTGTTGAGCAGTGACACGCCTGTCCTCCGTCAGCCGGTATAGCGCAGGAGCAGGACGCGTGCCATTTGCGTGGTGTGCGATACTGCGCGGGCGGAAGTAATGGAAAGGGGCGGGGAGATCTTGAAGGCTGGCTGCCGGACATGGTTGAGTCCGGCTCTGGAGAGATGGGCGCCGGGGATCTGCCGCTTCGCATTATTGAAAAACGGCGCCGTTGCAGCGAATCTGCCTGAGGGAGCAAGAGCTGGGCGGCGGGAACGCATTTGAGCCCGGGAAATACAGTTGTGCCTTAAGGCATATTTTTTGCTATGCAATAGGGTGTCCCGGAAAAAGGAGTGCGGAAGGTGGCGTTCATCAACCTGGCAAAAAAGGAGATTTCCTTCAAAATTGTGTATTACGGACCTGCGCTGGGGGGGAAGACCACCAACCTCGAACAGATCCACAGGGCGATAGACGCTCAGGCGCGGGGCGATCTGACTATCATTTCCACTCATCAGGACCGGACGCTGTTTTTCGACTTTCTGCCACTGCATTCGGAGATCATCCGGGGATTCATTTCGAAGTTTCAGTTGTACACGGTGCCCGGCCAGCCCATGTACAATGAGACGCGCAAACTGGTTTTGCGCCATGTGGACGGGATAGTATTTGTGGCCGACTCGCAATGGGAGAAGATGGCGGAGAACGCCGACAGTTTCCGTAACATGCAGGAGAATCTGGTGGAGAACGGACTGAATCTGGAACGGATTCCTTATGTGCTGCAGTTCAACAAGCGCGATCTTCCGAATGTGGCACCGGTGCACTACATGGATTTTCTCCTGAACCGGGGCCCCCGGCGGGTTCCCGTCTTCGAGTCCATTGCGATTGAGTGTCGCGGTGTGTTCGAAGCCCTGAACATGGCTGCGCGCATGGTGCTGGCGGCTTTCATCCGCGAGAAGCGACTGCCGAGTGTCGCGCTGCCGCAGGAGCTGTGTGTAGAAGAGGAAAAGAGGGGTTAATGTGTTTCAGGCACTGACACCGGAGGTAAGCGGCAAGATTGACGGGATCCTGCAGGAGTTGCTGGTGCGGGCGGAGGCGGACGCAGTTTATCTGTGTGACCATGCAGGCAACATCATCGCCCGCCAGACCTGCGCCGACTACTCAAATGAGGACAATATAGCGGCACTGGCGGCAGGATCTTTCTCGGCGACGCACGAGCTGGCCCGGCTGATCGGGCAACCGCGGTTTGACTATGTTTTTCATCGTGGTGAGAATCTCAGCGTTTACATGCAGCGGGCCCCCTCGGGTATGATTCTGATGGTGATGTTCGGCACGGTTTCCAATCCGGGGCTGGTGCGCGTATACGCGGAGGAAGCCATCCGGGAACTGAAGCCTCTGCTGGCGGGGATGGCCGACGAGGCCCGCATGCGGGAATCTCTGGCAGGAGTGGAGATGGAGTTGGATGAGCACGCGGAAATCTTCAGGCGCGAGGGAGGAGAGGCATAGCGAATCGCCGTCGGGGGCGACTTTTCCGGATACTCTATGGGGAACCGATTATTACCTGGTTACTTCCGGAGTGGTCATACCGCTGGAGCCGGGAAAGAGTGTGGTGCTGGGCAGGGATAATGAGGGTTGCGATGTGGTTCTGGCGGACGCGCGGGTCAGCAAGCGGCATGCCGCGGTGGTCCCGGCGGCCGGAAGATATTTCCTGGAGGATCTGGGGAGTCTCAACGGAACCTTCGTCAATGGACGCCGGGTAGAGGGCCGGGTTGCGCTGGTGGCCGGCGACGAGATACTGATCCGACCCTACAAGTTGCTCTTTGTGGGTGCCGACCATCCGGAAGTGGTCCGGTCTTCGCGGAAGATATTTCTCAATCACCGCCCTGATTCGAGCGGTCATCTGTCGGGGAGACTGGAATCCTTTTCCATATTGGATCTGGTGCAGCTTCTCAATGCGACCGGACAGGATGGAGTGCTGCGTATCCGGGACCGCCGGCGCACAGGTGAGCTGGTTTTCCGCGGGGGCGAGATCATCGCCGCGACGTGGGGTGGGGCGGTGGCGGAGGAGGCGGTGCGGCAGATACTGTCGCTGGAGTCAGGGAGTTTCGATTTTCTGCGCGTGGCTCCGCCGGAGCCGATCACGCCGCTTCGGCTGCGCACACTGGGGCTGATACTTGAAGCTGCCCGGCGGCGCGACGAAATGGCGGCCGCTGAGGCACCCCAGCCGCCCGCATCACCGCGCACCCGGCGGATAGTTCAGCCCGACGATTCCAGCAGGCGGTAGGCCTGTCGAACCTTGTGCTTGAAGCTTGCCAGGCTGTAACGAGCCGCCACGCGGGCGGCGGCCTCCTGGGCCAGGGCGCGGGCCTGTACCGGTTCCCGCAGGCCCCGCAGTATCCCCCCGGCCAGCATATTCGGGTCCGGCGCTACCAGAATCGCGCAGCTATCATCGAGCACCTGGGTATGGGTCGGGAGGCGCGTGGCTACGATCGGCCGGCCGCTCTGCATGTAGGTATACAGTTTGAGGGCCGTATTTTCTCCAGCAATACGCGGTGAAACGAGCAGGGTGGCCAGTGTCATGAAGGCCGGCATTTCCTCCAGGGGGCGCTTGCCGGTAAAGATCACGTTGCCCTGCAGTTCCAACTGGCGGGCAAGCTTTTCAAGGGCGGCCACCTGATAGGGCTCACCTCCCACAATGACAAAACACACTTCAGGTATCTTTTCCACCACCTGGCGGGCGGCGCGTATCAGCAGGTCCACGCCCTGGTAGGACTCCAGATTCCCGGTATACACCACGGCCGGACGATCTCCGATCCCCAGTTCGCCCCGGAGGCGCTCCGCTCCCTCGGTGTCTTCGCGGAAGGCCGCCTGCAGGGGCGCGTCCTCGATCTGTACCACGCGGGCCTCCGGGGCGATATGCCGGGCGATTGCGGTGAGACTGGGGCAGACGGTGATCACCAGGTCCGCCTGGCGGCACGCGGCCTTTTCCAGACGTTGCACCAGGTTGAGCAAGGGACCTGAGGAGAGGAATCCGGTGTAGCGGAGCTGGTCGGATATGTGGGAATCCATGTCGTAGATAAGGCGGCAGCGGAACCGCTTCTTAATCCACAGGGCGAGGAAGGCCGACTCCTCCACTGCGTGGACGACGTCATAGCGGTGGCGGGCCATGAGATTCCACGCTTTGAAGAACAGCAGCAGGTCGAGTGGTATCTTGGCCAGAGAGGGCCCGACCTTCACGTCCCTGACCAGGGGGAGTCGCCGCACGCGGTGAATGCGGACTCCGGGTATGGTGATATCCTCCCCGAAGGGATAGCATACCAGATCAATCTGGTGGCCTGCCTCACCGAGGGCGGTCAGCAGATTACGGATATTGATGGGCGTCCCGCGTATGCGGAAGAACGGCTGAGGCGCCAGGAATAATATCTTCATTGTTTCCGCCACCCCGCTCCAGTGAGGTAGTGAGGTATACCCGATCCCACCGGAAGCGCGGAAACTGGGCTTATCGCCGTCGCGATCTGCTGCGGGAAGGCCTCCTTGGTCCGCGATGCCTTTCCTCCCTTTGCGTTGAAGCCCGGGCTGCTTCGCGCTTCTCGGTGTCGGGTTCACCGCGATCCGCCAGGGCTGCCCGACGACTCAGCCGGATCTTGCCGTCGGGGTCGATGCTGATACATTTGACCCACATCTGATCGCCGACGCGGCAGATATCCTCCACGCGCGGCACCCGGAAGTCGGCCAGCTCGCTGATATGGACCAGTCCTTCCTTGCCCGGCAGGAACTCCACGAAGGCGCCGAAGTCCTTGATCGCGGTCACCTTGCCGCGGTAAACCTTTCCGATTTCCGCTTCCGCGGTGATTTTCTTAATTTCTTCCACTGCCGCGTCCATGGCCGCTTTGTCACTGCTGTAGATATTGACCGTTCCGTCGTCCTCGATGTCGATCTGGACGCCGGTGGTCTCGGTGATGCGGCGGATGGTCTTGCCGCCCGGGCCGATCAGTTGTCCGATCTTTTCCGGCTTGATCTTCACCTGGACGATCCGGGGTGCATATGGCGATATGTCCGGACGCGGCCGGTCAATGATGCTGTCCATGATGTCCAGGATCTGCAGCCGGGCCTGCCGGGCTTTCTCCAGGGCTTCCCTCAATATCTTCAAAGGGATTCCACGGAGTTTGAGGTCGAGCTGGTAGCCGGTGATGCCGTTACGGGTTCCGGCCACTTTGAAATCCATGTCACCGCAATGGTCCTCGTCGCCCAGTATGTCCACGAGCAGCCGGTAGCGGTCTCCCGCGGTGACCAATCCGATGGATATGCCGGCCACGTTCCTTGCCAGCGGCACCCCGGCATCCATGAGCGCCAGAGAGCCCGCACACACACTGGCCATTGAAGTTGAACCATTGGACTCCATGATTTCAGACACCACGCGTACGGTGTAGGCGTAGTCTTCGGGCATCAAGGGCTGAAGGGAACGCTCCGCCAGCGCCCCGTGGCCTATCTCGCGGCGTCCGGTGGGGCCGATGCGGCCGACTTCTCCGACGCTGTAAGGCGGAAAGTTGTAGTGGAGCATGAACCTTTTCTCGTCCGGGCCGCCGGAGAGCGCGTCCATGAGCTGCGCATCCGAGATGGTGCCCAAGGTAACCGTAGCCAGGGCCTGGGTCTCGCCGCGCGTGAACAGTGCTGATCCATGGGTGCGGGGGAGGATTCCAACCGCTGCACTGACGGGCCTAATCTCGTCGAAGCCGCGCCCGTCGAGGCGGCGTTCCTCCTCAAGCATCAGGCCGCGAACGGTTTCTTTGAGCAGGGCTTCGAATCCGCGGCTGATTTCTTCGGCGGGGGTCTCCGGATTTTCGGCCAGCAGCTCCTCGGCTACCTTCTGGCGGAGGTTGTTGAGGGCTTCTTCGCGGGCCCGCTTAGTGGGGATGAGGACGGCCTGGCGGAGTTCCGCCTGATAGCGCTGCCGTAATTGGGGCAGCAGCGCCGGTTCGCTTTCGGTTGTTTCCACGGTTTTCTCCGGCAGGCCGGCCGCCCGGCGCAGATCGAGCTGGGCGTCTATCAGGCGTTGCACATACGGGTGGGCGAACTCCATCGCCCCTGCCAGAATATCTTCGGGGGCTTCCTTCCCGCTGCCTTCGATCATCAGTGGCAGGTCGCGTGTGCCCACATAGAGCAGATTGATGATACTCCGTTCGGATTCCTCATGCGTGGGGTAGAGCACATACTGGCCGTCAATGTAGCCTACCCGTACCGCGCCCACCGGTCCCAGGAAAGGAATCTCAGAGAGTGTCAGGGCGGTACTGGCGGCATTGATACTGAGAACATCGGCTTCCCTTTCGCCGTCGGCACAGAGCAGGGTACTCACGATCTGCACATCATTACGGTAGCCCTCGGGGAAGAGCGGACGGATCGGCCGATCGGTGGCGCGTGCGGTGAGGATTTCCTTTTCCGTCGGCCGGGCCTCCCGCTTGAAGAAGCCGCCCGGAAAGCGTCCGGCCGCGTAGAACTTCTCGCGGTATTCAACCATCAGGGGAAAGAAATCAATCCCTTCTCGGGGGGTGCGGGAGGCGGTGACAGCGGCAAAAACCACCGTATCGCCGATCCGCGCAGTGGCGGCGCCGTGAGCCTGCCGAGCCATTGTTCCGGTCTGCAAAGTGATTTTCTTTCCTTGCAGGTCCACTTCCACTGTCTTGCCATGCTCATTCATGGGATGCGTTCCCTCCTGTGAGCAGGGTGACCATTACAGGCGGCGTGAGTGCGGCCGGTCCGACCCATGCTGGGAGTCACCACCGACATGTCTCCAAGCGGGATACAATACAGCGGCGTGAAGGTCTCTTCAACAGCGTTTGATCCCGGTGAGCCATCTTATCGGCGCAGTCCCAGCCTCTGAATCAGAGCCTGGTAGCGCTGCATGTCCTTCCGCTTGAGGTAGTCCAGCAGCTTGCGGCGCCGGTTGACCAGCATCAGCATTCCCCGGCGGGAGCTGTTGTCCTTACGGTGGACGCGAAGGTGCTCGGTGAGCTCCTTGATACGCTGCGTGAGCAGGGCCACCTGTACCTCCACCGATCCGGTATCCCGCTCGTGGAGCTGGAATTCCTTCTTGATGGCCTGCTTGGTTTCCGCATCCATGTTCTTTTCCCCGCAAGGCCGGTACTACCGCTTTCTCCCTGCCTTGATCCTTTGTTCTCCTTAATCGATTTCGGCGCGGGACTATACTGTCGCCGTACGGGTTTGTAAACCCTATTTTCGCCCCGATTCCTGGGGCCCGGTTGCGAGTGTCAGACGGGAGGTGCGAGCGGAACGGTTCCGTTTTGTGCGGAGCATTCCGCCAGGAACGCGGGGCATGCTTCCACCAGCGAGGCCAGGCGCTCCCATGCAGCGGCGTCCCAGCGCTCGGCATTCAGGCCGCAGGCGGCCAGGCGGGCCAACAGAGCAGTGCCCGGCTCCAGCCGCACGGCACGCTGCTTGCGGGGCACCGTGCCGCGATGCAGGAAGAGTGTCGCAGCGGGGGGTACCGGAGCGGAGGGCGCGTGCCGGGGAATTGCGCGCAGACACGTCAGGCCGTCATCGTGGTAAACCAGGGGTAAGAAGCTGTCCTGCTTTTTGAGGTCTCGCAGCAGGACGGCAGGTGGATTGACGATTTCCAACGGAAAAGGCAGGGCGCAGACCCGCCCGTCGTTCACCCGCAGCGGTACAGCGTGCTCACACATCGCTGCGGCGCCGTCAAGGCACCATCGGACGGCGGTGGTGCTCTTGCCGGCTCCTCTATCACCCAGCAGGAGCCAGGCGCGGCCCTCCCGCATGACGCATGCCCCGTGCAGCAGAATGTATCCGGCCGCATGCCGGCGGATTGTCTCCCTGATCCAGTAGATTATCCGGTCACTGAACAGGGGCAGTCCCTCGGGTATATCCCAGTCACACGTACGACCGTTGATGGTCAGAATGGTTCCATTCCGCCGGATGGTGAAGTCGGGTCTGTTGCGGGAGGGCGGGAACGCCGCCAGGAGACGTTGCAGTTCCGCCTCGAAGGAATCATCCTCCGGCTCGATCCGCAGGTTCAATCCACAGGCCTGGATTTCTACCGCCATCGCAGGATTCCGGCCTTGACGGCGTGCGATACGATCCGGGAGACATCACGATATGCGCGGGCGGGGGTGACATCAAACCTCTTGCAGAGGATCTGCGCCAATTCCTCCAGGGCCCGCGGTTCATCAAGCGCCTCGAAAATCAGGGCGGCGCTGGCGTTGATTCTGAAGAGGGCACCGCTTTTTTCATCATTCAGCACCCCGGATCCGTCCGGCGACACACGCAGGCTGAACCCGGGCGTTTTTTCCACCCGGCGGAGAGACCGTTGCGGTAGTGCGGGAGCTTTCCAGGAGCCGGTTTGGGGATCGTATGAACAGTAGGGATTCTTGCCCCAGAGGTCACCGGTGTAGATGAATGCATTGGCGCGGCAGTCATGGCATCCGTAACGGAACTCGCATTGCCGACATTCAGGAACATCGTCCAGCGTAATCCCCCACAATTGGTGAAGGCGTTCATCGGCCAGTATTTCGGCCAAGGGACGCTGCGCCAGGTTTCCGATCACAAAGCGTTCGTCCCGGGCACTCGGGCAGGGGGTGACCCGTCCGTCGGCCATTACCAGCAGTTTGCCACGCCAGCAGGTGTGATAGTCGAGTTTGCCGTCCTCTCCGACGGGGATTTCGTAGATCTCCGTTCGGATATTGAAGATAGTCCTCTGCGAGGGAAGCACCTCCGGATTGCAGCCGCGGCCGAGAGGATAGACGATGTTTCCTCCGGCGCGATGCCGGGGCACCCCCAACCGCACCAGGAAGTCCAGAGTTTCTTCCAGATCGTCCTGATTGAGAGAGCCCAACGGTATATTCACCGAAAAAGGAATACCCAGACGCAGTAAGAGACTCATACCGTCCACGGCAGCCTGCCAGCTGCCCCTTACGCGGGTGATCTTCTCGTGATGTTCCCGGACATGCGAGTAGAACGTCACGCCGAACTCCACTCCGATTTCGGCAGCATACCGGACCGTATCCTCCCGGAGGAGGCAAGCGTTGGTGAGCACGGTAATGGCCTCGGCGCCGTGGGCGGCCAGATGTTGCAGCAGCTCCTTGAGGTGAGGATAGACGAACGGTTCTCCCCCACAGATTGTAAAGTGGCGGAATCCTTCGGCGAAAAGCTGATCTATGGTCTGTTTCCATTGTGTGAGGCTCATTTCTCCGGGGAGCGCCGGTCCCGCGGAGGCATAACAGTGGATGCAGCGCAGATTGCAGCGGTTGGTAGGCTCGAGCCACACGCCGCCGCGCCGGGTGGGAGCCCTGATCACCGCATTTTCGATCGGCGGCGGTGGAACGAATTGTGGTTGCAGGCGTACGAAGGGGGACTTCTCCAGAGCCGACTGGACGGCTGCTGTTGGTGAGCCGCGTTCTACGGCGCGGCGGAGTTTGTTCCAGGGGATTCCCCTTAATGCGTCGTCCAGCACGGCCACCACCGCGGGATCCAGGGAATAAAGACGGCCGTGTCTCAGATCGTAAACCGCGCTGCGATACGGCCCGCGCACCAGATAACAGCCTTCCCTCAGCGTCAGGAATGGTCCTTTGTGCTGGTTCGTATCTTCCGTCATAGTCAGGTGGAAAGCAGGCGATCAGGTTTTTTTCCGCTCATTGGGGGAGAGGATGCCGGGACAGCGCACGGGACATTCCACAGGACAGATGAAGATGCACCGAGAGGGGCACTGGCCCGGGCACCGGTCCTTGCACAGGGAGATGCAGATGGGCGCACATTGGTTGACGCAACGGGTAGGGCACTGGTCGGCGCAGGGGGATCCACACCGGGTGATACAAACGCCCACCGGCGGGCAGATCTGCGCCTGGGAATATATGGGGAAGACCAGCGGTACCAGCAGCGGTGGTACATAGGCCAGCTTGCGGAGAAACTCGCGGCGTGAGATTTTCTCCTCGGGCTCTTCCCCGGGGGACCTGTCTTCCGGGTCGCTGGGATGGTCTTGCCCGGCCATGGGCACTCCCTACTGATATAGTATCCTTCACCTGCCATAGTGTAAAGCCCCGCGGGCTGCGGCCATATCCGGGCTTGACCGTCTCAGGCCCGCGGAATAGTGTATTACACGCTCAAGATGACGAATGCTCACGGGAGTGGGCGGCTGCCCACTCTTTTGCGTATTGGGATGTCTCACGGACAAACGGGCGCGTTGGAGGGCGGGCAGGTGTGATTATGAACCCGGAT
>QNAJ01000016.1 GCA_003641465.1 Verrucomicrobiota bacterium
TCCTCGTAGATGCGATCCATCAGATCCATGAAGAGGTTGTAGGCCTCGCGCTTGTATTCGACGATCGGGTCGCGCTGCCCGTAGGCCCGCAGGGCAATCCCCTCCCGCAGTGAATCCATCGCCCGCAGGAATTCCTGCCAGTGGGAATCAATGGCTTGCAGGATCATCGCCCGTTCCATCTCCCGCAGCGCCTCCGGTTCCTCAGCCGCCGCCTTGGCCTCGTAAGCCTTACGGATTGCCGCCGCCACCACGTCGGTCACCTTCTCGGGATCAGGCCACGCCTCCGCCAGCTGATCCGGACTGATGCCCAAAGGAAAAACACTGTTCACCCATGCGGTGAATTCCGACAGGGCCGCTTCCTCCCCTCCAGCAGCCAATGACTCGGCCTGCTCATACACCACATCTGCTGCAATTTCGTAAAGGTGTGCCCGCACATCCGCGGCGCGGACGATAGAACTCCGGAAGTCGTATATCACCTCCCGCTGCCGGTTCATCACATCGTCGTATTCGAGGGTCCGTTTCCGGATAGCAAAATTATGCTGCTCCACACGCCGCTGGGCGTTCTCAATGGAGCGATTCAGCCAGCGATGCTCCAGTACCTGTCCTTCTTCCAGACCCAACTTCTCCATGATCCCGGCGATGCGGTCGGACCCGAAAAGCCGCATCAGGTCGTCTTCCAGAGACACGAAAAACTGTGAGCAGCCGGGGTCGCCCTGCCGCGCGCACCTACCCCTCAACTGGCGGTCAATCCGCCGGGCTTCATGCCGCTCGCTGCCGATCACGAACAACCCACAGGGTTTCTCCTGCAGCAACTGCCGGAGGGTTTTCCCGTTGACGCGGTCGTCCAGGGTGAGATCCGACTCGATCACCCGCCGGTCCAGGTACACCACGCCCTCACCCAGCTTGATATCGGTTCCGCGTCCCGCCATGTTGGTCGCTATGGTCACCGCACCTTTCTGACCTGCGCGGGCTACAATCTCCGCCTCCCGCTCATGATTCTTGGCATTGAGCACGTTGTGTGGAATACCCCGGCGGCGCAGCATGCGGCTGAGAATTTCCGATTTCTCCACCGAGATAGTCCCCACGAGAACCGGCTGGCCGCGCCGGTGACATTCCTCGATGCGGTCTATGATAGCCGCGAACTTTTCTCTCTGCGTCTTATAGATCAGATCGTTGAAGTCCACCCGCCTCACCGGCCGGTTGGTGGGTATCACCACCACGTCAAGCCCGTATATCTGATGAAACTCTTCGGCCTCGGTCTCCGCAGTACCGGTCATTCCGGCGAGCTTCTCATACATCCGAAAGTAATTCTGAATCGTAATCGTGGCCAAGGTCTGAGTTTCCCGTTCAATCTGCACGCCTTCCTTGGCTTCCACGGCTTGATGAAGCCCGTCACTCCACCGCCTGCCGGGCATCAGGCGTCCGGTGAATTCATCCACGATGATGACCCGGTTATCCTGGACGACGTAGTCCACGTCCTTCTCATACAGCGTGTAAGCGCGGATAAGCTGGCTGACATTGTGAATCCTCTCGCTTTTTTCGGCGAACTCAGCCTGCAGCTTACGGCGGCGTTCCAGTTTTTCCTCCGCCGTCAGCGATTCATCGCCGTCTATTTCCGACAGTGCGGTCGCCAGATCGGGCAGCACGAACATGTCCGGATCGGAGGGGTTGAGTTCTGCACAACCTTTGTCGGTGAGGCTGGCCTCGTGACCTTTCTCGTCAATGGTGAAAAACAGTTCTTCACGCAGTTCACGCGCCTGCTCCTTGTACATGTCGGTAAGCATCATGGCGTTGACCTTTTCCAGCAGCTTCCGCACGCGGGGATCTTCCAGCATATGCAGAAGCTGCTTGTTCTTGGGCATACCCTGATGCACCTGATAAAGAAGCTGCATAGCTTCGTCTTCGGCCCCCTTCTCGATAAGCTGCCGGGCCTTGTGCAACAGACGGTTACAGAGTTCGCGCTGCCGCCGTACCAGTTTCTCCACCCGCGGCTTGAGCTCGAGAAACTGATGCGTGGAATGAGCCACCGGTCCGGATATGATCAGGGGCGTTCGTGCCTCGTCTATCAGTACGCTGTCCACCTCATCAATGATGGCGTAGTAGTGTCCGCGCTGTACCATCTCCTCGGGACGGTAGGCCATCCCCATGTCGCGCAGATAGTCAAACCCGAACTCGCTGTTAGTTCCGTAGGTGACATCACAGGCATACTGCTGGCGGCGCTCTGCGGGTCCCATCTGGTTCTGAATACAACCGACCGTCAGGCCCAGGAAGCGGTACACGGTACCCATCCACTGGGCGTCCCGGCGGGCGAGATAATCATTCACTGTAATTACGTGAACGTTATGTCCCGTAAGCGCATTGAGATAAACGGGCATGGTGGCCACCAGGGTCTTACCTTCGCCGGTGGCCATTTCCGCGATCTTTCCCCGGTGCAGCACGATGGCCCCCATCAGCTGCACATCGAAGGGAACCATATCCCATTTCATGCGGTGACCACACACCTCTATCTCTTTTCCGAGCAGGCGGCGGCAGGCGTTCTTCACTACGGCGAAAGCCTCGGGGAGAAGCGGATCGAGAATGCTGTTGTATACGGCACGGATCTCCTGCCGGATGCTGAGCTTCTCGCGCTCGTCAAGGGCGGTGGGTAAAGAGCGGCGGAGCTCCTCCAGGCGCTTGGCAGCACCCTCTTCTTTCAGGGCCGCCCGGACTCTCCGGCGGAACTCATCGGTCTTCGCCGCAAGTTGCTCGTCGGTCAGCTTCTGCAGTTGCTGCTCGATCTCATTGATACGGTCCACCAGCGGGCGCAGCTTGCGCAGCTCGCGCTCGTTCCTGCTGCCGATGATCTTTCGCAAGACCCACTGCATCACTGTATCACCCGATCCCGTCCGCTCCGCGGGTGTGCTCTACCGGTAAGGGGGGCCGGCGCCGGAATCCAAAAGACTTTAAGCCCCAACACACCGATACGCAAGTCCCCCCGCCCGGCCCGGTTTCCCTCTAGACAAGGCTGTCTCCCCTTCATATAAACGCGGGAGCACTCCAGATGTCGGAAGTAATGATGTGATGAAGGCCAAGTCGAGAATCATCGTTCCGGAAGATGGCGCCCCGATATCCATGGGAAATGACGGCCGGCTCAAGGTGCCGGACCGGCCTATCATCCCATATATCGAAGGCGACGGCATCGGCCCGGATATCACCCGGGCAGCCATGACGGTATGGAACGCTGCCGTATCCAAGGCCTACCGGGGAAAGCGTTCCGTGGCATGGATGGAGATCTACGCCGGCGAAAAGGCCGCGCGCCTGTACGGCGAGGGCGTGTGGCTGCCCGGGGAGACTCTGGAGGCCATCCGGCGTTTCCTGGTGGCGGTCAAGGGGCCTCTGACCACTCCAGTGGCGGGCGGGATACGGAGCCTGAACGTGGCGCTCCGACAGGAGCTCGACCTGTACGTCTGCCTGCGCCCTGTTCGCTGGTTTCAGGGAGTGCCTTCCCCCGTACGGCGGCCGGAACTCACCGACATGGTCATATTCCGGGAAAATTCGGAAGACATCTACGCCGGCATCGAGTGGCCGGCGGGCTCGGCGGAATGCCGCCGCGTGATAGACTTTCTTGTGCGGGAAATGGGGGTAGACAAGATCCGGTTCCCTGAAACGTCGGGGATCGGTATCAAACCCGTGTCGCGGGACGGCACGCGCCGTCTGGTGCGGGCGGCGATCCGTTATGCTCTGGAAAACGGACGGCGTTCGGTGACCCTGGTTCACAAGGGAAACATCATGAAGTTCACCGAGGGGGCCTTCCGGGACTGGGGATATGAACTGGCGCGCGACGAGTTTGGTGCCCAGCCTCTCGACGGTGGTCCCTGGCACGTAATCCGGACCGGCAGCCGCGAGCTGGTCATCAAGGATGTGATCACCGATGCCTTTCTTCAGCAGATACTCACGCGGCCCCAGGAGTATGACATTATCGCGACCATGAATCTCAATGGTGACTACATTTCCGACGCCGCCGCTGCCTGCGTAGGAGGCATCGGTATCGCACCGGGCGGAAACATAAATTTTGAGACGGGTCACGCCGTGTTCGAGGCTACCCACGGCACCGCCCCCAAGTATGCGGGACAGGATAAGGTCAATCCTTCTTCCCTGATCCTGTCCGGCGAGATGATGTTTCGCTATATCGGGTGGACGGAGGCTGCGGATCTTATCATCCGGGGGCTCGAGAAGACCATTCGCAACAAAACGGTGACGTATGACTTCCACCGCCTGATGGAAGGCGCTACGCTGGTCAAGTGCAGTGAGTTCGGCCGGGCTGTTGCGGAGAACATGGAATGACATACGACACCAGCCGAAAGATAGTTCCACGCCCCCGTATCAGCGGACTGGCACGGGAATTGCACCGGGAAGGGCGTCGTATCGTCTTCACCAACGGATGCTTCGATATCCTCCACGCCGGACATATCATGTCCCTGGAATGGGCCCGCCGGCAGGGTGATGTACTGATCGTGGGCGTGAATTCCGACGCCTCAGTGCGCCGATTGAAAGGACCCGGCCGCCCCATCAATCCGGAAGGGGATCGTGCTCGGGTGCTGGCCGCCATGGAAGCGGTTGACTATGTGGTTCTCTTCGAGGAAGACGAACCCGCTGCGCTGATCGGTGAAATCCTTCCCGATATACTGGTGAAAGGTGGGGATTGGAGTCGTTACATCAGCGGGCGGGAGATTGTCGAGAAGCACGGAGGGCGCGTCCTGCTGGCACCTCTGCTGGAGGGAAGATCAACGACCGGAATTATCCAGCGAATCATGCAATCCGCGATGCAGGAAGGGGAAACCGGCGATGCATGAGAAGATCATTGTCACCGGCGGAGCCGGATTCATCGGCTGCAATCTGATAGCCGAGCTCAACCGGCGGGGGCGCAGCGACATACTGATCGTGGATGAACTCGGTGCCGACGGGCGGAAATGGAAGAATCTGGTCGGCCTGCGCTTCAGCGACTACCTGCACAAGGACCGCTTCCGCACCCTCCTCGCTTCGGGGCCCCTGCCTTCTCCGGATGTGGTCTTTCATCTCGGGGCCTGCAGCGTGACCACTGAATCCGATGCCGACTACCTGGCTGACAACAATTTCGCTTTCAGCAAGGAATTGTGCACCTGGACGCTGCGGAAGGGCGCGCGGTTCATCTACGCGTCCAGTGCAGCGACCTACGGAGATAGGTCCCAAGGCTACTCCGATGCCCTTGAAGTGCTGCCGCGGCTGCGGCCACTCAATATGTATGCGTTTTCCAAGCACATGTTCGATCTGTGGGCGAAGGAACGCGGCCTGTTTCAGCTGATTGTGGGTCTGAAATATTTCAATGTGTACGGCCCACACGAAGAGCACAAGGGCGAGATGCGTTCCGTGGTCCACAAAGCCTTCGAGCAGATCATGGAAACCGGCAGGGTGCGGCTCTTCAGGTCATACCGGCCTGACTACCGTGACGGAGAGCAGAAACGCGATTTCATCTACGTGAAAGATGCGGTCAAGGTTACCCTTTTCTTCATGGACCACGCGAACATCTCGGGGCTCTTCAATTGCGGAACCGGTCTAGCCCGCACCTGGAACGACCTTGCCAGGGCGGTTTTCGACGCCTTGGGACGTAAGCCCCGGATTGAGTACATCGAAATGCCGCCGGGTCTCAGCGCCCGCTATCAGTACCATACCGAGGCCGACATAACCCGTCTGAGACAGGCGGGCTACCGCGATGATTTCATGTCGCTGGAGGACGGGATCCGCGACTACGTCCACTCCTATCTCCTGCCGAACCGGTCGGAATGAACGGCCGCTGATGAGAATCTGGTTCGCCGAGGGTTGACAGACCCCACGCACCGTGCTAGCCTGACTTACTAAGGAAACCTTATTAAGTCGGAGGAAAAACATGGTCTCCAGGACAGATTACATGAGAGGTTCCGTGCCCCGTATCCGGCCACCGCTCGACCCGGGCTTCTATCCTCTGATCCTGCAGATGCAGGCGCTTGAGCTCTCTGTCAGACCTGAAATATCCGCAGAGAAAATAACCATCGCCCTGCGCCGCAACAGCGGGCAGATCTCACACTACAGCTTGAGAATCCCTCCGCGATCCCGAGAGCCTGACCCGGCGACCTTCTTCTGCATCGAGCGCACGGTGAAGTTCCTGCTCTGGTCACGGGGCGCATTCGAGGTGACTCTCAGCGGGCCCCGCTGGATTGCCGATCGTCTCTCCGCCATCTACTGCGAATCCGGAAAGAGAGCCTTCGACGCTCAGATGATGGAACGCATATACGGGCATCCGCTGGAAATCAGACACGCCCCTACGGTAGAAGAATTGCCGCCACCCAACGAGGAGTCCTCCCCTCTCGGCGGGCATCTCGATGGCTGCCGCATCGGGTTCGATCTGGGCGCCAGCGACTATAAGCTGGCATCAATGCTCGAAGGCAAGGTGCTCTTTCACGCCGAGATCCCATGGAATCCCAAGGACCAATCCGACCCCTCCTACCACTTCGCAGAGATTTCGTCCGGACTCAAGCTCGCCGCATCAAAATTGCCGCGCGTGGATGCAATAGGTGGCAGTGCCGCCGGTGTCTACGTGGACAATCAGGTGAAAGTGGCCTCCCTATTCCGTTCCGTGCCGGCACAAGCCTTCGAAGCCCGCGTGCGGCCGATGTTTCTCCGGTTGGCCGAACAGTGGCGGGTCCCCTTCACCGTCGTTAACGACGGGGAAGTCACCGCACTGGCCGGAGGGCTGTCCATCGGAAGCGGATCGCTGCTCGGTATTGCCCTGGGATCCAGTCAGGCCGCCGGCTATCTCGACGGTAAAGGCCGGATTACGGGGTGGCTGAATGAACTCGCCTTTGCTCCCGTGGATGCCAGCCAGGCTGCCGCCCGTGATGAATGGTCCGGAGACCTGGGGGTCGGCGCCAGCTATTTCTGGCAGCAGGCGGTGAACCGGCTGGCGCAGCGGGCGGGCTTCAACCTTGATCCCGGAATGAACCTGGCCGAGCGGTTGAAGTACGTGCAGCAGCGTGCTGATCAGGGTGATCCAGCAGCCCGAGGGGTAGCAGAAACCATCGGAGTCTACCTCGGATATACGCTTCCCTACTACGCCCGGTTCTATGATTTGCGGCATGTTCTGGTTCTCGGACGCGTTACGTCCGGCACCTTCGGCGATGTGATTGTCAGCACCGCCGAAGAGGTCCTGAAAAAGGAGTTCCCACATCTCGCCGCAAGCATCTCGCTGCATGTTCCCGGTGAAGAAACCCGGCGCGTCGGCCAAGCGGTGGCCGCTGCTACCCTGCCGGAAACCGGAGCGGCATCATCGCGGTGCGCCGTACCGGAAAATGGAGCGGCAGAAGCATGAAGCTATGCTACCAGACCGCGGATCTCTTCGTGCCCGACGGCAGCGACCTCGCCACTGCCCTGAGCAGGACTACTCACCTGGGTATCGGCGCTCACCAGGATGACCTGGAGCTCATGGCGTTTCACGGGATCCTGGAATGTTTCCAGTCTCCCGACCTGTGGTTTACCGGTGTCACCGTGACCGATGGTTCCGGGAGCCCGCGCACGGGCCTCTATGCCGACCATACTGATGAGGAGATGCGCCGTGTCCGACGCCTTGAACAGAGAAAGGCCGCGGTCATCGGTGGTTACTCTGCGATGCTGCAACTCGACTTCCCCAGCACCCGGGTGAAGGACCCCGCAGACTCGTCACTGGAGCAGGATCTCTACACCATTCTCCGGGAATGCCGCCCCCGGGTGGTCTACACTCACAATCCGGCTGACAAGCATCCTACCCACGTTGCTGTTGTCGCCGCAGCAGTGAAAGCTCTCCGCCGGCTGCCGCCGGAGTTGCGGCCGGCCCGCGTCTACGGCTGCGAAGTGTGGCGGGATCTGGACTGGCTGCCGGATTCTGCGAAGGTAATCCTGGACGTCTCCGGTCGTGACAACCTTGCGGCAGCGCTGAACGGCGTTTTCGACTCGCAGATCTCCGGGGGCAAACGCTATGATCTGGCAACGATCGGCCGGCGCCGGGCCAATGCCACTTATCTGGAGTCTCACGGTGTGGACCTGATGGATCAGGTTATCTTCGCCATGGATCTGACACCCGCGATCGCAGATCCCTCAGTGAACGTGCTGGACCTGACTCTCAAACATGTCCATGATTTCGCGGCGGAAATACGTTCCGCTTGGCAAGTGTATCTCAATGGGGAGGTCCGTGATACCGCGGACCGACCGGATGGATAAGATCTGCTGCGTGGCGGGAAAGCTGAACCGGCCGCAATGGGATGCAGCAATCGAGGAGCAGTGCCGGGATGACAGACGATGGAAGTTATCATCCAACCCGATGAGGACGCCGCCGCACGGCTGGTCGCACGCATTATTGCTCACCATCTGCGCCGCAATCCCGCTCTGGTTCTCGGGCTGGCTACCGGCCGGACGATGACCCGGGTCTACCACTGGCTGGTCAGATTGCACCGGGATGAGGGGCTGGATTTTTCACGCTGCCGGACCTTCAATCTGGATGAGTTCATCGGGCTGCCTCCTGAGGACCCGCATTCCTACCGGCATTTCATGAACACACACCTCTTTGATCTGGTGAACATAGACAAGGCCCGAACCCATCTGCCGGACGGTATGGCTCCGGATCTGGAGGCCGAATGTGAACGCTATGAAAAACTCATCAGAACAAGCGGCGGTATAGATCTGCAGCTTCTGGGCATCGGCCGGTCGGGCCATATCGGTTTCAACGAACCCTGCTCCTCTCTCTCATCACGAACCCGTGAGAAAGCCCTCTGTCCCACGACTCTTGAACAGTATGCGCCGCAATTCGGGGGTGATCCCCACCAGGTTCCCCGGCGGGCCATAACCATGGGCGTGGGCACGATTCTTGAATCCAAGCGATGTCTCCTGCTCGCCACCGGACGGGAAAAGGCGGATATTCTGCACCGCGCGGTTGAAGGGCCAGTATCGGCCATGGTCCCTGCATCGGCGCTCCAGCTTCATCCCCGCTGTACCGTAATCGCCGATGAGCCGGCTGCCGAGCAGCTGGAAATGAAGGAATATTACCGGTGGCTTTTCGATAACGAGCCCGAATGGGAACCGTTCCGCACCTGATTCCCTGCTGTCCATATCCATGCGGTCCGCCGCGGGATGTGAAGCTCCATCCCGGCCGGTAGCGGCCCGCAGTTCGCGTCGCGCGGAAAGGATGCCCGGATGCATCTTGATGTTCAGTTATCCGAAAAAGGATGATTTTTATGCTCGACTTTTTCAGGAATCCTTAGTAAGTTTCCGAGTGTAATCGGGCCCCAGAGCGGAGGGCCCCAAATTGGGGAAAAGACAAAGGTCAGGAGGAATCACCATGAACATGCATCTGCGTAAGCGGATACCGGAAATCATAACTGCAATGGCGTCCCTCGCCATACTCACCATCCCGGAGACCTGCGCCGACCTCATCTTCTTCGACGACTTCGAAGGCCAGCCGCCGGTAGGCAGCGGCAACCCGCCCGGATGGATCGTGTTCGGCAACCCTATTCTGGACAAGGGAACCTTCACCACTTCCTGTCACTCCCCTACTGCAGCGGTATGGGTCGCCTTCGACTGGGGCAGCTATTGGGGATGGGGAGCCGAAACCACCAACCAGCAGACCTACACAGTCGACAACTACACTACCCTCTCAGTCTGGATGAAGGCGACCAACGACTTCTCGGCTCAGTCAGTCGCCCTCTATCTCCAGGACGGCGACGGAACCCAGTGGCGGACCCGCGATGAGGACCGCTTCCAGCCCACCACTGTCTGGACCGAATACACCAGTTACGTTACCAACATGCAGGTGGAATCGGCCGGCACTGTTCCCGGCCTCGACTACACCAACATCGTCAAGTTCGGTTTCCTCGCCTATGCCAACGGACAGTCAGGCCCCAACCAGCTCCAGTACGACGACTACCGTGTCACCGCTATTCCCGAACCAAGTACATTCGCTCTGCTCGCAACCGGCATCCTTGCCGCGTCCGTGCGATACCGCCGCGGTCGGAGGAATAGTCTTCAAAATTCGGGCCGGGGCACCGAGAATGAGTGCAACTGAGGAAAGCAAGGAATATCATACATGCCGCACGCGCCGCTGCCACCTCTGGTTACCTGGGACTGGCTGGTAATCGTCACCTATTTTCTGGTTACCCTGGGAATCGGATTGTTCTTCTCCCGCCGGGCGGAGAAAAGCATGGCCGACTTTTTCGTCGCCGGACGCAGGATGACCTGGTGGTTGGCAGGGACTTCGATCGTAGCCACTTCGTTTGCCGCGGATACGCCACTGGTTATTTCCGGATGGCTGCGGACCGCGGGTCTGGAGCGTAACTGGTTCTGGTGGGGCGGCATCATGGGTATGATGCTCTGCACGTTTTTCTTCGCCAGACTGTGGCGCCGGGCCGGCATCCTTACCGATGTGGAATTTATCGAACTTCGTTACAGCGGCCGGGCCGCCGCCGGATTGCGACTCTTCCAGGCGGGGTTCCGCTCGCTTGTTCAGAATACCCTCGTCATGGGTTGGGTCACCCTGGCCATGGCCAAGATCCTCGACGTTACGTTGAATATCCCCACACTAGTCTGGACACACGGTGAGCTGCTGCCGGTTCTGGTACCTAAAGGAACTCCGGTTGCCGCCGCTGTCGACCCCTCCCAGATTGCGCACTGGCCGGTGATCGGAGCAGCGGTGATCCCCGCCAAGGTCACGGGAATCGTTGTCTGCCTCGGCGTAGCCGCCTTCTACAGCGCCGCATCGGGGCTCTGGGGTGTGGTGGCCACAGATTTCTTCCAGTTCGGGCTGGCCATGGCTGGAAGCATAGCCCTGATGATCATCAGCCTGCAGGTCGCCGGCGGGCCCACCGGACTCGTCAACCGTGCCGCCGCGGCAGTGAAGCAGGGTCGCGTTGTCAATACGGCGGCGGCCGACCGGTCCCACACTCCATGGCATCCCGCCTACGGCCAAGCCGGCCTACTCCGTCGTGACCCGGGAGGCGGGGCAGTCTGGTCGGCCGACGGCATGAGCGAGGAGGAGGTTCTGCAAAGGCTCCGGGAATCCGGTGAGGAGTCGCCGGAGCGACTTATCGGTCTCTGGAGGGAGGCGTATACCATAAGCCTTGCACGCATCACGGACTTCAGCGCGGTGCAACCATTGATTGAGGCGGGTATTCTCGTCCGTGATCAAAGCAGGAACGGAAAGCCCACCGACTATCTGCGCATTCACAGCCTGTCATATTCTGCTACGGACATAGACCGCATCCTGCAGAAAGCCGGCGTCGAAAATCGTGGGGAAATTCTGGCAGCCTGGCGGGGAGACCGCGTGGTTCCCGTCAGCAAAATCACCAGCTTTCTGCCTCCGTTCGATCTCAAGGGAGGCGGCCTGCTGGCGGTATGGTCGCTGATCGTCTTTCTGGGACTGCAATGGTGGGCCGGTGGGGAGGGCGGCGGCTTTCTGGCCCAGCGTCTCTTTTCATGCAAGAACGAGAAGCACTCGGTGCTTGCCATGCTCTGGTTTAATTTCCTGAACTATGTCGTCCGACCTTGGCCCTGGATCGTAGTAGGGATCGCCTCCTTGTTTCTCATTCCCGACATCACCGCCTACGGCGCAAAATGGGATCAGGAGTACTCCTACGTGGTGATGCTCATGAAATACATGCCCATCGGACTGAAGGGGCTGATGGTGGCTTCCCTGATGGCGGCGTATATGTCCACCATTTCGACGCAGGTGAACTTCGGGGCTTCGTATTTCGTCAATGATATCTATAAGAGATTCATCCGGCCGGGAGGAACTGCCAGGTCGGATATCTGGGTCTCCCGTATGGTGTCCATCCTGCTGGCCGTTCTAGCAGGCGTATACGCCGCCCTGGCGCGCAACATCGCCTCCGGCTGGTTCACTTTCTTCGAACTGATGTCCGGGGCCGGGTTTGTGGTTCTTCTGCGCTGGTACTGGTGGCGGATCAACGTCTGGTCGGAATTTGCCGCGATGGGCTCCAGCCTCCTGATGTTCGCCCTGCTCAACTGGACGCATATGTTTCACGCCCTCTTCCAATTTCTGGGACTCCCCGGATATCTCCTGGACGCCTATGCGGTGCGCTTCACTCTCAATGTGCTCTGCAGCAGCGCGGTATGGCTGGCGGTCACCTTCCTCACGCGCGCTGAACCGGAAGACCACCTGGTGCGCTTCTACCGCCGCGTACGACCTCCCGGCGCGTGGAAGAAAATAGCCGCAAAAGCCGGATTCCCCCACCACCTGGTCGTGGGCCGGATCGAATGGACGTGCTGGCTGCTGGGAACCACGGCACTTTTCGCCATGATCTTCGCTGTCGGGAAATGCTGCTTCGGCCGCTATCTCACCGGCTTGCTTTATGCGCTTTACGGAGTCGGCGCCGCCGGTCTGATCTTCCGCCTGATGCGGAAAATGGACTGGACGGACGTCGTCAGCGAAGAAAGCAACAGCCCACAGGAGGTGCAGCCATGAGGACGACAGGCATGCTGTCAGTGACGTTGACTTTTGCGATGCTGGCATTTCTGCCCGCCGCCGGCGCCGCGGAAAACCTGCTCAGGAACGGCGGTTTCGAGGAAGAACCGGGGATGTGCCGGGCACCGGGATGGACTCCGGACGGCATCGAAGGATTCGGAACCTTCGCCGACTACGCCCACAGTGGCCGGTACTCCTACAAGACCTGGTGGCAACCGGCGCTCTGGCAGGATCTGAAGACCAAGCCCGGCGAGAAATGGACGGTGACGGCGTGGTTCATGAATGCGCCGGAAAAAGGAGAAGACCAACCGCTTACGGGTGATGCAATTGGCAGAATCCGTCTGGAGTTCAAGGATCGGGACAATGTCACTATTCAGGCAGTACATTCGGAAACTATTGATGCAAGTACCAA
>QNAJ01000017.1 GCA_003641465.1 Verrucomicrobiota bacterium
ATCTGCGAAAGTCGGGCTAGGGCGCGGTCTCCTGACCTGCGGGTCCCGCCGCCGCGGTACCGGCAATCGCCCTCTCGATATCCCGGCGCAGTTTCTCTTCACTGCCCGGACCGTAGCCTACATGAACCGCACTGATCTTTCCATCCCGTCCGATGATCACGGTCTGCGGAATGCCCTTCACCCCGTATTCCTCAGCCACCTTTTGATCCCGGTCCATCAGAACGGTGAATTGGAGCCGGTTTTTCTCCATGAATCTTCTCACCCTTTCGGCGTCTTCGCCCTGATTCACCGCAAAGAAGACCACACCGCTTGAAGCTTTCTCCGCGGCTATGCGCGATTCCATGGGCAATCCGCGCCGACACGGTGCACACCACGTCGCCCAGAAATCCAGGACTACCACGTTGGTTCCAAGGTAATCGGACAACTTCACAGGCTTCCCGTCCAGCGAGGACAACTGGAACTCCGGGGCGGCCTTGCCCACCATGGGATGAGTCTCCGGCTCGGAGGCCTCGGCGAATACGTCTTCCATGGGACGGGAGCCTTCGGGCGGGGAAAAACGGAAAACCGCGGGATCAATCTTCCCGCCGGCCTTCCACCCGGACAGCTCGACCGACATCTCCATCCGGGCCTGCGGTACGGGCAGACTCTCGTCCTTGAGCAGCTCGGAAAGATCGTAGTGAACCTTACGGATCAAAGGCCGGTCACCCTTTTGGATCCAGACCGTCACCCGGCCCTGACTCTCCGCCACACCGGTCACCTTGTAGACATCGGTCCCGTCCAGTCTTTCGCTACCGACAACCTGAACCGATTCGAGCCCCTCGGAAAACACCTCATAGGGTTTTGACGAAAGAAATACTTCCAGCAGCGCGAAAGCGGCCCCCATGGGGCCCTCGCTGCCGGCTTCCGCCGCGAGCTCATCCAGAGAGGAGGGAGCAGGTTTGACTGAATAGGCCTTCATAGCCGGCAGATAAAGGGTCACATTACTCCCGTCACTGACCAGAGTTCCGCCCATGATTCCCCGGGTGACCCGGCAGGCTACCCTGTCCGGTCGCGACACCGCGATCTCATATCTGGTCTCCCAGCGGGTGAGCATACCCTCTCCCTCAACCGA
The DNA here is from genome assembly GCA_003641465.1 of Verrucomicrobiota bacterium. Taxonomy (GTDB): domain Bacteria; phylum Verrucomicrobiota; class Kiritimatiellia; order B70-G9; family B70-G9; genus B70-G9. The sequence goes on from QNAJ01000017.1 coordinate 1,112, forward strand.
CATGGTCTGGACCGCCTTGACCCTAAAGTTCGTCTGCTGAGCCAGGAAGCCGAATGCTTTGCGCAACAGGGCATCCCCCGAAGGCATCGGCTCTGCTGAAAACACAGGCACCCCCGCCAGCAACCCGGCGGCCATGATGGCGATTCTCTTCATCTGGACTCCCTTTCCTGTTTCCAGCCGGAGATCGGGTAGCGCTCCACCACCCGCAAGCGTACCGGCTCCTTCCATATTCCACCTTGCCCCATAGCGTCGTAGACACGCAAGATAATACTGTTGGTCTCCCCGAAGCGGAGAATCTCTGCGGGAATCGAATACTGCCGCGGGCGACTCCACGCAGTGCAGAATCGGGGAGGGAACTGCCCGCAACCGCCCGCCTGGATCCCATTCACCCAGACTTCGTCTGCGTCGTCAATGCCTCCGAACTCCAGCACCACTTCACTGCCCGTCCACATCTCCCGCTTCTTCTCCGGCAGGTAGAATGCGCGTCGGTATACGGCGTATCCATCGTATCCCCGGAACTCCGTCAACCCACACTTCTCCCAGTATCCCGGGACGCGAATGCGGCTCCACTTCGAGGGGGCTTTCCCCATCCCTATCTCCCATATTCCACGGAGGTCGAGCTCGTCCAGCGTGATAGTACGCGGCCGGAATCCGCAGCGCTGCAATCCCCGGCGCACGTGCGGGTTGCGCATGAAGTAGTTCCAGATCAGACCCGACCGATAGTTCTCGGCCGCCAGAGCAATGGCGCCCTGATCAATAGCGATATGCACATCCGAAATCCACTCGCGCTCGGCATTGAAAGAATCAACAAAACCGTACCGCCCCCAGAGGGCGCCGCCGCGCAGACGGTAATAGTTGCTCAGGGCGGCCAGACATTCGTCCGGCATAAATATCAGAGATCCTCCCGCTCCGCAGGGGGCTACCGTCCCGTCTGCCTGCCCGAACGGAGAGCCGTAGGCCCGATATCCCTCGGGTCCATCACAGGCAGTCAGACCCCACGAGTTCTCCCCGTAGCTGCGGCACTGCAGGGCGTTGACAATCGCCCAGCGACGCGCCGCCAGGGTTGCCTGCACAGAGTTGAGATAGTAGTCCATCAGCCCGTCTTCCAGGAACCGGAAATCAATAAACAGGTGAGGATACTGGTGGACAAAGAGAGCCCCCGGGCCGGCGAAGGTGAAGGGGCCGTAATGGCGGAAGGTGCGGTCCAGTTCCCACCAGGCCCGCGGGTCTATGGGGTGGGTCGGCGATCCACAAGCCAGGATGAGGAGCAGAAGGCCCTCGTTATACCCGCTCCAGCGGGAAGCGAGAAAGCCGCCTTCGGGTGTCCAGCCCATGCTGGGATGAATCCCTCCGTTAAGCATCCACTGCCAGTCTACGCGCCGATACAGCTCATCGGCCAGATGCGCAACCTCCGTCCCGGCGAAGTATTCCCCGGCGAACAGCGCTCCTGCCAGGAATAGGGCCGTGTCGATGGAAGAGAGTTCACAGTTCCAGGCACGCCGCCCGGTCTTCATCTCCAGAAAGTGATAGAAGAAGCCGCGGAATCCTTCGGCACCATCGCGAAAAAAGCGCAGGGTGTTCCTGACCCTGCGATATACATCTTCGCGCGGAAGCCAGCCGCGCGCATCCGCAATACAGAGACAGCTCAGACCGAACCCCACTGCAGCGATGCTCGCTACCGGGAAGCCATCCCGGTAGAACGCCTTACAACGATCTTTCACCAGGCCGGTGGAGGGATCCGCCTCGTACCAGAAGTAAAGGCAGGCCCGCTTTTCCACCTCCTGCAGGAAAGTATCTTCGTCCAGTGTGGCAGGTGGGCGGTAGGGTGCCCTGATGCGGCGGGGACGAGGCGGCGGCCGGCGCTCGCCTCCGACTGCGATGCTGTCCACCACTACCTCGCCCCTAGCCGCTGTCCGGCTGCGTACGACCAGACTCATTCCGGTCACCGCATACCAGTCGGAAATCCCGTCAAACCGCGCAAGAGGGATGCGCACGGGCCTCCAGCCGTTCTGTGGGGCAGCGGCGAATTCTTCCAGGGGCAGAAACTGCTCAAACCAGAGCGCGTCCTTCAGACCCAGCTGCAGTCCTTCCGGATCCCCCTTGAGATACATTTCCAGCCACTCGAATCTGCTCAGATCACCCTGCGGGAAGGTCAGCCATAGCCCGCATTCCGACACAGTCCCCCGCCCCTCGCCTGCGGGTCGGATCGTATACCGGAACCGTAGTCCTCTTCCGGCGAACCCTTCCTTCACGCGCTCCGCCTGCGCAGATGCAGATCCCCGCGTCCAAGTCCTGAAATCCGCGCTCAAGCCATCAAAATCCAGAAGCATCCCGCCGATCACCGGCTGGATGCACGCGATCAGGAAGTACCCGGCGATCACCCATTGCGCTGGTCTGTGAGTGATTCCACTCATTTGTCCTTGCCGGTCCAGACGCTCAACTGTAAAGGTACTCTTCACTGAGCGGCAACCCATTAACGGACGGCCATGCCCGTACTGGCTACAGCAGCCGATGTGATCCTCATGGTCATGCTGACGATTTGCGGCCTGCTGTTTCTGGCCGTGGCTTCCGTATGGCACGGCCGTCCGACGGACGTGATCGTCTCACGATACCGCAGAAACCTGATGCATGAGTGGGAAATCGATCCCCAGCAGGTACTCTCAGACGTTGCCGAAATGGTGGAATGTGACACCTGCCGCGCAGCATACAACTATATGCGCTCGCTGTGTAACTGGTTCTATGCCAACCGGGCTTATCTGCCCCGGGACATCGCCTCGACCTGGATGATCGTACACCGGCGACTTACCCGTATCGTGTCACTGGAATCTTATCACCAGGACTGGTCGGAGCGCGAAATCACTGTCATGCGACAGGAAATCCTGGCTCGCATCGCCCATGTACTGAATCGTGAAGGAGGCGCCGCTAAGCGGCTTACCAGGGGAGGGCCTTCCCCTAACCGAAGCATCACGCATCACGATATACCGCAGCGCCCAGTGTCCGTAACCGCTCGTCCAGGCGCTCGTAGCCGCGGTCTATGATCTCGGCATTTTCTATCACGCTTGTACCGCGTGCGCGCAATGCCGCGGCGATGAGCGCCATGCCTGCGCGGATGTCGGGACTGGCCATGTGGGCGGCATGCAGCCGGGAAGGGCCACTGACCAGCACACGGTGAGGATCGCACTGCACAATCCGAGCACCCATCTCTATCAGCCGGTCAACGAAGTATAGACGGCTCTCGAAGAGCTTTTCGAAGAACAGAATCGTGCCGCGTGCCGCGGTAGCTACTACCAGCATGATGCTTAACAGGTCCGAGGGGAAACCCGGCCATACGCCGTCCTCCAGCTTGGGAACTGCGCCGCCCAAGTCGGGTCGCACCTTGAGCGGCCCGCGATGGCGGCAGCGGACCTTGTCGCCCTCCTGTACCAGCTCCACGCCGAAGCGCCGGAATCCGCGCTGCAGAACGGAAAGAAAGGGGACCCGGCTGCGGACCCCGGTGACCGTAACCCTGCCCCCAGTAGCAATAGAAGCCGCCAGGAAACTGCCGGCTTCCACATAGTCGGGACCCACCCGGAATCGGGCTCCGTGCAGCCGCCGCCGGCCACGGACAACCACCCGGTTGGTGCCCAGTCCCTCGACCACCGCGCCCATACGGTTGAGCAGATGGCCCAGCTCCTGCACATGAGGCTCACAGGCGGCGTGATAGATTACCGTACGGCCCGGGGTCACGGCGGCGGCCATCATGACGCCCTCAGTGGCTGTCACGCTGGCCTCGTCCAGAAGGATCTCGCGGGCCTGCAAGCACCCCGCGCGGAGACGAATCCGCGGGCCCACCGACACCTCGACGCCCAGCTGCTGAAGTGCCTCCAGATGGGTATCCAGGCGTCGGCGGCCGATGAGATCGCCTCCGGGAGGGCCGAGCACCGCGCCGCCGTGACGAGCGGCCAATGGACCGGCCATGAGTATAGAGCCGCGCAGGCGTGCGCAACTGGCGGCAGGAACTGTGGTGGTCTTCAGCGAAGCCGCCTTCAGAGTCACGGTGGAACCGCGCCGGGTGACGCTGACGCCCAACCCGGCCAGGATTTCTTCCATCGCGCGTACGTCTGCGATATCAGGAACATTTTCGAGAACAAGCGGTTCATCGGTGAGAAGAGCGGCGGCATGCATCGCCAACGCGGCGTTCTTATTTCCCGCCACCCGGATTGAGCCTTGAAGTATCTCGCCTCCCCTGACGATGAAACGCGCCATTCCGGGCCTCCTGCCGAATGATTGCTACTCAACGGTGACGCTCTTGGCGAGATTCCGGGGCTTGTCAATATCATTACCGCGAGCGTGCGCCGCATAGTAGGCCAAAAGCTGGAGTGCAACCACATTGACCATCGGCGAAAACTCCTCGCGGACCTCCGGTACATAAATAACATCCTCCGCCAGCTCGGCTACGCGACGATCCCCCTCAGTGGCCACAGCGATGATGCGGCCGTGACGGGCCTGCACTTCTTTAATGTTGGATATCATCTTCTCATATAAGTTGTCGGCGGTGCGCGTACAGATACAAACTACCGGCATATACTCACTGATCAGCGCAATGGGCCCATGCTTCATCTCCCCGGCTGCATATCCCTCCGCATGCTGGTAGCTGATCTCCTTGTTCTTCAGTGCTCCTTCCAGCGCGACGGGATAATTGAACCGCCGCCCCAGATAAAGGGCACTGGGACCGGAATGGTGCTTTTCCGCGATCTCGGCAATGTGCTCCTTGGCAAGCAGTACCCGGTGGATCGCCTGCGGCACGCGCCGCAGGTCAGTCAGGAGTTGGTTCTTGTCTTCCGCTGTCAGCTCCCCGCGGACCTCCGCTACGCGCAGGGAAAAGAGTGCCAATGCAGCCAGTTGCGCCGTAAAGGCCTTGGTGGATGCCACGCCGATCTCCGGCCCGGCTTGAGTGTAGAAGACTGCATCACTTTCCCTTGCCAGGGTACTCATGGGCACATTGCAGATCGAGAAGACCGGAGCACCCCGGCTTTTCGCTGACCGTACCGATGCCAGGGTATCCGCCGTCTCGCCCGACTGAGATACCGCAATGATGAGCGTATCCTGGTCGAACTTCGGCGCCCGGTAACGGAACTCGCTACCCAGGTCCGCCTCCACCGCGATCTCGGTGAGGTGCTCCAGGAACAGCTTGCCGTACAGACCGGCATAGAAGGCGGTGCCACAGGCCACCACCATGATTCTCTCCAGCCTGCGGAGAAACTCGGAATCCAAGTCACCGAAATCGATGTTGATCTCACCATTTTCATCCACGTGACGTTCAATCATACTCCACAGCACCCGCGGCTGCTCGTGAATCTCCTTGAGCATGAATGTTTCGAAGCCGGCCTTTTCGGCTTCCTCGGCCTTCACCGTCAGCGGCCGCGGCTCGATCTTCACTTCGCGGCCTTCCAAGTCGATCACGGTTACCGCCTGGGGGGTGACTTCCGCCACCTGACCGTCCTCCAGATAGATCACACTTTCCACATGGCGACTTATTGCCAGCGCGTCGCTGGCGATGAAGTTACCCTCCTTGCCAAGACCGACAACCAGCGGGCTTCCGTGCCGTGCGGCGAAGATGCACTGCGAGTCATCCGCCAGCAGAATTCCGACTGCAAAGGATCCTTCCAACTCGCGCATCGCCTCACGCACGGCGTCCCGCGCAGCGACTCCTCTCCTCAGGCGCTCCTCTATGAGGTGGGGAATCACTTCGGTATCGGTCTCCGAGCTGAAGTGATGGCCGTCGGCTACCAGCCGGCGCCGCAGATCCGCGTAGTTTTCCACAATTCCGTTGTGGACCACCGCCAGACGGCTGTTGCAGTCCAGGTGGGGGTGAGCGTTCCTTTCGGAGGGTTCCCCGTGCGTGGCCCAACGCGTGTGCCCGATTCCCGGAGAACCGGTGAGCCCTTCGGCGGCTATCCGCGATTCGAGGGCCGAAAGCCTCCCCTCACACCGACATACCCGCAGAGCTCCGTCAACCCGGACTGCTACGCCGGCACTGTCATAGCCCCGGTATTCCAGTGCATGGAGCCCTTCTAGAAGGTAGGGCACCGCATCCCGGTGGCCCACATATCCCACAATACCGCACATGGCTTCAACACCGGCGTTCTTCGGTCCCGAAACAATCGGTCCCGAAACAAGCTGACGGTCCCCCGCATTCTACGCAGGACGACCGTCAGTCGCAGTAAAATCTCCACCCACAGATTAGGGACTGTATGTCGAGTCGCAGAGCTTCACCGTAACGTGGTCAGGAGTGTTGCTGGGGAAAGTCAGACTGTTCAGCAAATTACTGATGTTTCCGTCACCGATGGCGTACCATTCGACGTGTCCGTCTACATGCAGCGCATTTCCTCCCTCACCGTGAATATCTCCCCAACCATCGGCCACGTTGGGATATGTACCTGCGTTAAGCACGGTGTCTTCCCCCCAAGTCGCGATCAGATCGCTGTCCTTATCAAACGCAACCACGTAGTTCCCATTGTCCTGCGGCTGGTATCCGGCCAGATAGACATAACTGCAGTTCGTCTCCACGATCGAATTGATATCCGGCGCCACCGAGCGATTACGGTCACTCGGACATACAAACAGCTTGGGCGAATTGGCGTACTTCTGCAGATCGCGCAGGTCGTCGGGCCAGACGTTCGCCCCGGTGCTGTCTTCGTACAGATACAGCGCCGTGCCGAACTGCTTGAGATTGTTCATGCACTTGACCCGGTTGGCCCTCTCCCGGGCATTGGCAATGGCCGGAAGTAACAGGCCAGCCAGAATGGCAATAATGGTTATCACCACCATGAGCTCGATGAGGGTGAATGCCCGCCGCTTCCTGAAGATTGCTTTCATGGCTCGCATGTCCAGCTCCTTATTCTCTAGAGCGCACTTCATCTCCGGCATCCGCCGGTTCCGCCAGGTCAACTCATAGATTACCCGTATCTCCCTTGCGCCGTCAACACGCATTAGACAGCGGGTTGGTCCACCCGCACCACGCCCCGAGACCGCTGCCCACGACGACCGCCCAAAAAATCCAAATAATGGAAAAAGTCGCTGGGAGAACCCAAAAGAGGGGAGGCGGCCGGCCGGCCGCCATCCCGCCATACCGCCATCGGCGCCCTCAGGTCTCCGGTGGCACAATCAGATCCTCGGGAATGTCACCTTCCCCACGCGGCCCATCACCCATGCTCTCGGCGAGCGGACCATCTCCCGCCCGGAAGCCGCGATGCCCGCGCCAGCGGCGGTGGATCCTCTTTGCCGGACCCCGGCAGGCCGCGCGCCGCAACTTGCTCAGTGCCTCCGGCCCGAGTATCTCGCGGAGGCGTAATTCAAAGCGCACCCGGCTCTTCTGCAGCTCGGTGCGCAGCGAGCCGATTTTCTCAATGCGCGCATCGATTTCGTCCAGATCCGGCTGTGCGGCGGTTCTGGCCTCCTGCAGCTCGATCTCCGCCAGACGCAACTGCCCCTGGAGTCGCGCAACCTTCTTGCGGTGAGCAAAATAGGCCTGCCGGAGGCGATTTACTGCTTTCTCCTCAATGCCCACGCGCGCAGCGACATCCGGATTGCGGAGCACACTTCTCACCACTCTCTCTATGCGGCCCTGCCCGCCCCGGGCGGATACTGTGCTCACCAGGGCGATTGCCGCAAACATCAGCCACAGCCTCTTCATACCGACCACCTCCGTTTCCCTCCTGCGCCGATCATCCGGCGCATACTACGCTCCTACAACGTACTACCCGCCGGTTTTATTGTCCGGGAAAGGAACGCAGCGACTGCAGCTGACGCCTCCCCGTCAGTCTCCTCTGCCAAGCACCTTGCCCACCAGCCGGCAGATCTCCGACCAGTAGGCAGGGGTGTTATCCCACCCGCAGTCGTTGTGCGAACCGCGCAATTCGCAGAACTTTTTCGGTTCCGGCGCGGCATCAAAGAGAGTCCGGCCCAGCTCGAAAGGCACTATCTCATCATCGCGGCTGTGGGCAATGATTTTCGGAATCCCCGCCAGGAGCCTGATCTTGGACAGGGAATCAAATCGCTGGCTGAGCAGCCAGCCTATCGGCAACCAGGGATAAATGACCCGGGCCATGTCCCGGGCTCTGGTAAAGGTACCTTCCAGAATGATGCCCCGCACGGCACGCTCTGCGGCCAGATTCACTGCTACCGCACCACCCAGCGAGCGCCCGTAGACGATCACCGGCGGAGCCTCGGTGTCGCCGTATCTCGCCCGGACCACCTCATACGCCGCCCGGGCATCCCGGTAAAGACCTCGTTCAGTCGGGAAGCCCGCACTGCGGCCGTAGCCACGGTAGTCAAAAAGAAACACATCCAGACCCAGGGAACTGAATGCCCGCGCTATCCAGATGCGATCGGCAATGTTACCGGCGTTGCCGTGGCACACAATGACCGCCCCACGGGCATTCGTGGGAGCTGGGATCCACCACCCATGAAGGCGGCAGGCATCCTCAGCCACGAAGTGAATCTCTTCATACTCCAGACCCTGATAGCTGGGTGTACACCAAAGATGACGTGACGGGTAGAAAGTGGTCTTCCATTCAAGCAGCCGGGCCCACAGCCAGATCAGTCCGGCTAGTCCCATCCAAATGCTGACCCTGCCAACCAAACCGGCCATCAGGGAATCTCACCGAACAACGGGCACCGGGACAACAACCGGCACCCATCCCGGGTCACCACCACCACATCTTCAATCCGTACTCCGCCCACATTCCGGTAGTAAAGCCCCGGCTCCACTGTTACTACGTCACCTTCGCGCAGACATCCGGGGACATCTCCCAGTACAGGAGGCTCGTGAATTTCCAATCCCACCCCATGACCGAGATTATGTATGAAACCCTCCGCCCTGGGCCCCATCCGCGTCGCAAAGCCTGCTGCCTCCAGGGCACGGGCTGCCGCGCGATACACCGAACGGATGCGGACCCCGTGGCGCATTCTGCGGAAGGCCTCCGCCCGCGCCCGCCTTACCGCCGAAAACATCGCCCGCAGTTTCCCATTCATCCTTCCTTTTACCATGGTGCGGGTCAGATCACCCCAATAGCCGGAAGCACGTGATCGGGGGAAAATATCCACTACGATCGGTTGCCCGGCGAACAGTGGTCCGACGCCGGGCTCGTGGGGATCCGCGCTCGCGACGCCGCAGCTTACAATAGTGCCCTCGGCGACCGCGCACTGTGTGAAGACTACGCGTTCTATTTCCGCACGAAGTTCTTCGCTTCCTAAGGTTCTCCCCCGCCAGTACAGGCGGTTACGTTGGCCGACCCGGCTCTCGCCGATTATTGCCGCCGCTGCCCGCATGGCCCTAACCGCGACAGACTGCATCTGGGATATCGCGCGCAACTGCTCGCGGTCTTTCCTGCGGCGCTCCGGGAAAACACTCGCCCCGCTGATGCTGACTTTCACACCCCGCGACCTCAGCGCCTGAGCAAAGCCCAATGGGAAGCGGTCGCCAACAAGTACTTCGCGGAGACCGAACCCTTTGACAAAACGAGCAAAAGCCGGCCACAGTCCCCGATCTCCGGCGCGACGGAAGGAGGACAAGGTCCATACTGTTATTCTGCCCCCCACGGCCCTACGAATCCTCTCCACTTCCATATCAGCCGCCAGCACATCTATCCGCCCACGCCGCACCAGAAGCGCAAGATTTTCCAGATTGCCCAATCCGAGAACGAATCGGACATCCGCATCTCTCGATCCTCCGAAGACAAGGGTTGCTCGAGTCTCAGCTCGGTTGCTGCAATCGATTGCAGTCATAAGTGGTTAGCCTGTGCACACTTCGAGGCCGGATTACACACAATACAAAGATATTGTTGCCGGCTGATCGCCGCAATACAACTTATTGTGGCCCTCTTTTTTTCTGTCACGCTCCAATTCTTTCTGCTTGAGCAGCGGTTAATAAATCAAATATGGTGCCCAACGCTCGAGGCAGAGGGACTTTCACCGGGTTGTTGATAACTTGTCAACAGAGCGGGGTACGATCGGTGAGTCAGGACACAATTTATTGCAGCGCAGCGAATTACAGGGCTGAGCAGGCCGTTCGCCCTGTTGAAGAAAATTGTAAGCACATCCGAATTTCACCAACTCCCGCATCCCCGGCGGAATAGTTGTTCCTGCCTCAAGCCCTGTTCCGTCAATAGAGGCGGAGAGAGGTAGGCAAGTATGGCGGAGGCTCCATCCAGAGGCAGGAAGGAAGCGCAGCAGATATGGTCGCGGGCTACCGAGGCGATGCGTTCGGTGCTTTCGTCGGATGTGTACGACCGCTGGATTGCCCACATTCATCCCCGGGATTTTCACGAAAACCGACTGATTCTGGCGGTTGCGAACGACTTCTACCTCACGTGGTTGGAAGAACATTATCTGCCCCTTATAAGGGATGCGGTACGGACCGCCAGTGGGAGGGATCTCGAGATCGAGCTTCAGGTTGACCGCGATGCGCCCTCCACGCGAACTGCCACCGAACGCACGGGTATCACGGGTCTCATCTCCCGCCGGCGGGATCACCGCCCCGATCTCAATCCACGTTACACGTTCGAGTCGTTCGTGGTCGGCCCATCCAATACTTTTGCCCATGCCGCGGCGCGCGCAGTTGCACAGAACCCCGCGCGGGCCTACAACCCACTTTTCATTTACGGCGGTGTAGGTTTGGGTAAGACCCACCTCATGCAGGCGATCGGCAATTATGCCCTCCGGCACTCCCGCGCCAAGATCAAATATGTAAGCTGCGAAACATTCACCAACGACTATGTGGCCGCGCTTCAGCGCAAAGCTGTGGTGGAATTCCGCAAGAAGTATCGCTCAACCGACATTCTCCTGATAGATGATATCCACTTCCTCTCCGGGAAAGAGGGAATGCAGGAGGAGTTCTTCCATACCTTCAATGCACTTTTCGAGAACCAGAAGCAGATTGTCATGACTTCCGACCGACCGGCCAGCGAAATCCCGGCACTCGAACAGAGACTCGTATCCCGCTTTGAATGGGGACTGGTCACAGAACTCGAGCCGCCGGATCTCGAGACCCGGGTTGCCATCCTTCGCGAAAAACTGGAGCAGTTTTCGCTGCCCCGCCTGGATGACCGCATCGTTTTCCTGATCGCTGAAAGGATACGGTCCAACATCCGCCGCCTGGAAGGCGCGCTTATCCGGGTTGCTTCATACGCCAGCCTGACAGGTCAGGAAGTCACGCTGCATGTAGCCGAACGTCTCCTGCGCGATACCATGGAACAGGAAACCCGTAACGTCCCCAGCATCGAGAAAATCCAACGCGCAGTCTGTGAACACTTCGACCTGCGCCTCAGCGATATGACCGGAAGAAACCGCACACAGGGCGTCGCTCTTGCCCGGCAGCTGGCCATGTATCTCTGCCGGGATCTCACCCCCATGTCGCTGCCCGTCATCGGAGAAGCCTTCGGCCGCAACCACGCAACCGTCATCCACGCATGCCGTCAGATCGCCTCCCGGCGGCTCCGCGACCAGCAGCTCAACAGCACTATTGAAGTAATCAGGCGGCGTATACTCAATTCGGCCGACTGATGGTGAACAATACCCCGGACAACCTGTGGAAAACTGGAGCATCTCAGTCGGTC